>NZ_CDRRUH010000065.1:0-16933 GCF_977045365.1 Fusicatenibacter sp. | reverse complement strand
GAGGCACCGTACAGGTCATTCCGCACATTACAAACGAAATCAAGAGCCGTTTCTACCGCGGAAAAGAAGTAGACGAGGAGCGTATTGCCATCATTGAGGTCGGCGGAACCGTCGGCGATATCGAAAGTCAGCCGTTCCTGGAGGCGATCCGCCAGTTCCAGCATGACGTCGGACACGAGAACGCCATTCTGATCCACGTTACCCTGATTCCATATCTGAAAGCCTCCGGTGAGATGAAAACAAAACCGACGCAGGCGAGCGTAAAAGAGCTGCAGGGAATCGGTATCCAGCCGGATGTCATCGTATGTCGGTCCGAGCATCCGCTGACCACCGAGATCAAAGACAAAATTGCTCTGTTCTGCAACGTTCCGTCAAGCCATGTTCTGCAGAACCTGGACGTGGAGTATCTGTATGAAGCTCCGCTTGCCATGGAGAAAGAGAACCTGGCGCAGGTTGTCTGCGAGAGCCTTCACCTTCCATGCCCGGAACCGGATCTGTCCGACTGGACCCACATGGTAGAAGCACTCCGCCATCCGAACAAAGAGGTGACGATTGCCCTCGTCGGAAAGTATACCCAGCTGCATGATGCATACCTGAGCGTTGTCGAGGCATTAAAACACGGCGGAATTGCAAGCCATGCAAACGTACACCTGAAATGGGTGGATTCCGAGCTGGTAACCGAGGAGAACGTGGCAGAGTATCTGAGCGATGTGGACGGTGTTCTGGTACCGGGCGGATTCGGAAACCGCGGTATCGAAGGCATGATCACAGCGATTCGATATGCAAGAGAGAACAAGATACCGTTCCTCGGCCTCTGCCTCGGCATGCAGCTGACGATTGTTGAATATGCAAGAAACGTTCTCGGTTACCACGACGCACACAGCATTGAGATGAACCCGAACACCATGCACCCGGTGATCGCACTGATGCCGGATCAGGATGGAATCGAGGATATCGGCGGTACGTTACGTCTCGGCGCATATCCATGCGTCCTGGCAGACGGATCGAAAGCACAGGAGCTGTACGGTGAGAAAGAGATTTCCGAGCGTCACCGCCACCGCTATGAAGTAAACAACGATTTCCGGAAAGCACTGACCGAAAACGGCATGGTTCTCTCCGGTGTTTCTCCGGACGGAAGAATCGTTGAGATGGTAGAGCTTTCAGATCATCCGTTCTACATCGCAACACAGGCACATCCGGAGTTCAAATCCCGTCCGAACCGTCCGCATCCGCTGTTCCGCGGCCTGATCGCAGCAGCAGCCGAGTACCATGCGGCAAAGTAATCGGTGGATGATATAGAAAATTAGGTAAAATGCAGTAATAACCTAAGAAAGTTAAGAAAAAATATAAAAAATTATATAAAAATTAAATTTGCTCTTTACAGGACGAAAAAAATAGAGTATAGTAAGGGCAATCCAGAAAGAACGGCGGGGAACGAAAGATTCCCCTCCATTCTTTTCCGGAAAGACAAAGGATAACCGAAAATAAGGAAAGTAAAGGAAGGGAAGCCGTATGACACAGAGCAAAGAGCGTGTCATGGGAAAAGAAGGGCTGTACCGTTCTTCCTTTGAACACGACAACTGCGGTATCGGAGCCGTCGTGAATATCAAAGGTGAAAAATCCCATGCGACCGTAGAAAACGCATTAAAAATCGTAGAAAATCTTGAACATAGAGCCGGCAAAGACGCCGAGGGTAAAACAGGAGACGGAGTAGGAATCTTGTTGCAGATATCGCACAAATTCTTTTCCAAAGCCTGTTCGACCCTCGGTTTTTCATTAGGCGGAGAACGGGAATACGGCGTCGGCGTATTCTTCTTCCCGCAGAATGAGCTGAAACGGAACCAGGCCAAAAAGATGTTTGAGATCATCGTGGAAAAAGAGGGACTGGAACTTCTTGGATGGAGAACCGTGCCGACCGTTCCGGAAGTCCTCGGCCATAAGGCAAGAGAGTGTATGCCTTACATCATGCAGGCATTCATCAAAAAACCGGAGGATGTGGAAAAGGGAATCGCTTTCGACCGCCGTCTGTACGTCGTACGCCGTGTTTTCGAACAGAGCAACGACAACACTTACGTGCCATCCCTTTCCAGCCGTACTATCGTATACAAGGGTATGTTCCTGGTAGGGCAGCTCCGCACCTTCTTCCGCGATCTGCAGGATGTCGATTATGAATCCGCAATCGCCATGGTACATTCCCGGTTCAGCACGAACACGAACCCGAGCTGGGAGAGAGCCCATCCGAACCGTTTCATCGTACACAACGGCGAGATTAACACCATCCGCGGAAACGCTGACAAGATGCTGGCCCGCGAGGAGACGATGTCCTCCCCGATGCTGCAGGATGAACTGCACAAGGTTCTGCCGGTTGTCAATACCCAGGGTTCTGACTCCGCAATGCTCGACAACACACTGGAATTCCTGACCATGAGCGGCATGGATCTTCCGCTGGCTGTCATGATCACAATCCCGGAGCCGTGGGCAAACAACGATACGATTTCCCAGGAGAAACGTGATTTCTATCAGTATTACGCAACAATGATGGAGCCGTGGGACGGACCGGCATCGATCCTGTTCTCCGACGGAGATGTGATGGGAGCAGTGCTCGACCGCAACGGTCTTCGTCCTTCCCGTTACTACATCACCAACGACGGATTCCTGATCCTCTCCTCTGAGGTCGGTGTTCTGGAAGTTCCGGAAGAGAAGATTGTCTTAAAAGAACGTCTCCATCCGGGCAAGATGCTTCTCGTCAACACCGTACAGGGAAAAGTCTTAAACGATGAGGAAGTCAAAGAATACTACGCCATGAAACAGCCGTACGGCGAATGGCTCGACAGCTATCTGGTACAGTTAAAGGATATCAAGATCCCGAATCTGCCGGTAGAAGAGTATACAAAAGAAGAGCGGATGCGTTTACAGAAAGCGTTCGGCTACACCTACGAGGAGTACCGTTCCACCATCGGAAAGATGGCATTAAACGGTGTCGAGGCAACCGCTTCGATGGGTATTGATACCCCGCTTGCCGTTCTCTCCCATGAGCATCAGCCGCTGTTCAACTATTTCAAACAGCTCTTCGCACAGGTAACAAACCCGCCGATCGACTGCATCCGTGAGGAGATCGTAACCTCCACAAGTGTTTACGTCGGACGTGACGGAAACCTGCTGGAAGAGGAGCCGAAGAACTGCCAGGTATTAAAAATCAACAATCCGATCCTGACCAATACCGATATGCTGAAGATCAAAAACATGAAGGTCGAAGGCTTCAAGGCAGTGACTGTTCCGATTACCTACTACAAGAGCGCACCGCTTGACCGTGCGATGGACCGCCTGTTCGTCGAAGTCGACCGTGCACACCGGGCAGGAGCAAATATCCTGATCCTCTCCGACCGCGGTGTCGATGAAAACCATGTGGCAATCCCGTCCCTTTTAGCTGTATCCGCTGTTCATCAGCATCTGGTAAAAACGAAAAAGAGAACTTCTCTTGCGATCATTCTGGAGTCCGGCGAGCCGCGTGAGGTACATCATTTCGCAACACTGCTCGGCTACGGTGCCTGCGCAATCAACCCGTATCTGGCACTCGATACGATCCATGAGCTGATTGAAGAGGGCATGATCAAGAAAGATTACTACGCAGCCGTTGAAGATTACAACCACGCCGTTATTTCCGGCATTGTCAAAATCGCAGCGAAGATGGGTATCTCCACGATCCAGTCGTATCAGGGTTCCCAGATCTTCGAGGCTATCGGTATCTCCGAGGATGTCATCGACAAATACTTCACCGGTACGGTCAGCCGTGTCGGCGGTATTACCCTGGAAGACATTGCAAAAGATGTGGATGAGCGTCATTCCCAGGCATTCGATCCGCTGGAGCTGTCTAACGATCTGACACTGGACAGCATCGGACGCCACAAAGCAAGAAGCCAGGGCGAGGAGCACCGCTACAATCCGCGCACCATTCATACGCTGCAGGAGTCCACAAGACGCGGCGATTACAAGATGTTCAAAGAGTACACCGCTATGGTCGACAGCGAGGAGAGCGGTTATCTGCGTAGCCTGATGGACTTCGATTATCCGGAGCAGGGCGTTCCGCTCGAAGAAGTTGAGAGCGTAGATTCTATCGTAAAACGATTCAAAACAGGTGCGATGTCCTACGGTTCCATTTCCCAGGAGGCACATGAGACACTGGCGATCGCCATGAACCGTCTGCATGGAAAATCCAACACTGGTGAGGGCGGTGAGAGCGATGACCGTCTCGAATCCCCGGAGAGATGCTCCGCGATCAAACAGGTAGCATCGGGACGTTTCGGCGTTACCAGCAAATACCTTGTCAGTGCAAAAGAGATCCAGATCAAGATGGCACAGGGCGCAAAACCAGGCGAGGGCGGCCATTTACCGGCTGGAAAGGTTTACCCGTGGATTGCAAAAACACGTCATTCCACACCGGGTGTATCCCTGATTTCCCCGCCGCCGCATCACGACATCTACTCCATCGAGGACCTTGCGCAGCTGATTTATGACCTGAAAAACTCGAATGTGAATGCAAGAATCTCGGTCAAACTGGTATCCGAAGCCGGTGTTGGTACTGTCGCAGCCGGTGTTGCAAAAGCCGGAGCACAGGTCATCCTGATTTCCGGATATGATGGAGGAACGGGAGCAGCACCGAGAAGTTCGATCCACAATGCAGGACTTCCGTGGGAGTTAGGCCTTGCCGAGACCCATCAGACGCTGATCAAAAACGGCCTCCGCAACCGTGTTATGATCGAGACCGATGGTAAACTGATGAGCGGCCGTGACGTTGTGATTGCAGCACTCCTTGGAGCAGAGGAATTCGGTTTTGCTACGGCACCGCTTGTAACGATGGGATGCGTTATGATGCGTGTCTGCAACCTCGATACCTGCCCGATGGGTATTGCAACCCAGAACCCGGAACTGCGCAAACGTTTCCGCGGCAAACCGGAGTACGTCATCAACTTCATGCGCTTCATCGCAGAAGAGATGCGGGAATACATGGCAAAACTTGGCTTCCGCACCGTTGACGAGATGGTCGGCCGTTCCGACCTCTTAAAGAGAAATGATAAAGTGACGAACGAGCACGCAGACCGCGTAGACTTAAGCCAGATCCTGAACAATCCGTTTGCAAAAGCAGGCGAGAAGGTAACGTTCGATCCGAAAGATGTTTACGACTTCAAACTTGGCGCAACCCTGGATGAGAAGGTACTTTTAAAGAAATTCGGTCCGGCAATGGATAAGAAAGAGAAGAAGACCGTCAAAGTCGAGATCACCAACACCGATCGTACCGTGGGAACGATTCTTGGTGCCGAGATCACCAGAAAATTCGGCACCTCTCTGGAGCCGGATACGTACACCGTACAGTGCAAGGGTGCCGGCGGACAGAGCTTCGGAGCCTTTATTCCAAAAGGACTGACCCTGGAACTTGAGGGCGATTCGAACGATTACTTCGGAAAAGGCCTTTCCGGCGGAAAACTGGTTGTCTACCCGCCGAAGGCAAGAAAGTATAAACCGGAAGAAAACATCATCGTCGGAAACGTTGCCCTCTACGGCGCAACGAGCGGTGAGGCGTACATCAACGGTATCGCAGGAGAGCGTTTCTGTGTCAGAAACTCCGGTGCTTACGCCGTTGTCGAGGGTGTCGGTGAGCATGGATGCGAGTATATGACCGGCGGCCGCGTCGTTGTCCTCGGCGCAACCGGAAAGAACTTCGCAGCCGGCATGAGCGGCGGTATCGCTTATGTCCTGGACGAAAAGAGCAACCTGTACCGCAATCTGAACAAGGAAATGATTTCAATTGAACCGGTAGAAAGCAAATACGATATTGCAGAGCTGAAAAACATGATTGAAAAACACGTCGCACACACCGGCTCTGAAAAAGGTAAAGAAATTCTCACACACTTTGACGAATATCTGCCGAAATTCAAGAAGATCATTCCGAATGACTATAAGCGCATGATGATGCTGAGTGCACAGATGGAAGACAAGGGCCTTAGCAGCGAACAGGCACAGATTGAAGCATTTTACGAAAGCATGCGTAAGTAGGAGGAAGAAGAATTATGGGTAAGCCAACTGGATTTATGGAATATCAGCGCAAGACGGGAAACACCGTTGCCCCGCTTGAGCGTATCAAAAACTTTAAGGAATTTCATCTGCAGCTCCCGAAAAAGGAGCAGCAGATGCAGGCTGCCCGCTGTATGGCATGCGGTGTACCGTTCTGCCAGGCGGGAACCATGATTGCGGGAATGGCCTCCGGCTGTCCGCTGCAGAACCTCGTTCCGGAGTGGAATGACCTTGTGTATCTTGGAAACTATGAGCAGGCATACCGCCGCCTCACCAAGACAAACTGTTTTCCGGAATTTACCTCCCGTGTCTGCCCGGCACTCTGCGAAGCAGCCTGTACATGCAACGTAAACGGAGACCCGGTCTGCACGAAGGAAAATGAACGCGCGATCATCGAAAACGCATGGGCAACCGGCCTGATTACGCCGCATCCGCCGAAAGTGCGCACCGGAAAACGCGTTGCCGTTGTAGGAAGCGGTCCTTCCGGCCTTGCAGCAGCGATGCAGCTCAACCGCCGCGGCCATTCTGTTACGGTCTTTGAACGCCGCGACCGCGTGGGCGGACTTTTACGCTACGGTATTCCGAACATGAAACTCGATAAGAGCGTCATCGACCGCCGTGTGGATCTGATGAAGGCCGAGGGCATCGAGTTTGTGACGAATGCTGATATCGGAAAAGATGTAAAAGCTGACAAACTCTTAAAAGAATATGACCGTGTCCTGCTCTGCTGCGGTGCGGCAAATCCAAGAGATATCAAGGCAGAGGGAAGAGATGCAAAGGGCATCTACTTTGCTGTAGATTTCCTGACTTCCGTAACGAAGAGTCTTCTGGATTCCAATTTTGAGGATCATGCCTACATCGATGCCAAGGGCAAACACGTTGTTGTCATCGGAGGCGGCGACACCGGTAATGACTGTGTCGGAACTTCCATCCGTCTCGGTGCCAAATCTGTGACACAGCTTGAGATGATGCCGAAAGCACCGGATCAGCGTGCCGAGAACAATCCGTGGCCGGAGTGGCCGAAGATCTGCAAGACGGATTACGGCCAGGAAGAGGCAATCGCCGTATTCGGCCATGATCCGCGGATTTACCAGACAACCGTAACGGAATTTATCAAAAACAAAAAAGGTGAAGTCTGCCAGATCAAGACCGTAAAACTGACACCGAAAAAAGATGAGAAATCCGGCCGCATGATGATGGTTCCGGTTGAGGGAACCGAAGAGATTCTCCCGGCAGATCTCGTTCTTATTGCAGCAGGCTTTTTAGGATCCCAGAAATATGTGACCGATGCATTTAAAGTGGAAGTCAACCAGCGCACCAACGTGAAGACAGATGACGGAAAATACCAGACAACAAAAGAAAATGTCTTCACCGCAGGCGATATGCACCGCGGCCAGTCCCTGGTCGTATGGGCGATCCGCGAGGGACGCGAGGCAGCAAAGGCAGTCGATGAATCCCTGATGGGATACACGAATCTCTAAGTTTTTCTTGACAAAACACGCGAAAAACTGCTATAATATGCCCAAAACAAGGGTGTTTTTACGCAAAGGGTCTTTTTGCCCTGCCGCGTGAAAGCACCCTTTTCGTTTAGAATCGTCTTTGATAAAGGAGAGAATCGATATGGCAAAGTATACGAAGGAAGCGATCCTTCAGATGGCGGAGGAAGAAGATGTTGAATTTATCCGCCTGCAGTTTACCGATATGTTTGGAACGATGAAAAATATGGCCATCACCGCCGGACAGCTGGAAAAAGCCCTGAATAATCAGTGTGTTTTCGATGGCTCTTCGTTTGAAGGATTTGTCACCATCGAGGAAGCAGACATGTTTCTGCACCCGGATCTCGACACCTTTGCAATACTTCCGTGGCGTCCGCAGCAAGGAAAGGTTGCAAGATTGATCTGTGATGTGTATGATAGAGAGGGGAATCTTTATGCAAAGAGTTCCCGAACCATCCTTCAGAAGGTAATTTCCGAAGCGAAAGCGATGGGCTATGAGTTTGAAATCTCACCGGAGTGTGAATTTTTCCTGTTCCACACCGATGAGGACGGCGGAGCAACGAGTGTAACGCACGACAAAGGCGGTTATCTGGATCTGGGACCGCTGGACCTGGGAGAAAACGCGCGGCGCGATATGGTGCTGACCCTCGAAGAAATGGGAATCGACGTTGAGTCTTCCTTCCACGAGGTAGCGGCAGGCCAGCACGAACTGGATTTCTGTCCGGCTGCAGCACTTCGGACGGCAGATCAGCTGATGACTGCCAAATTTGCTATCCGTACAATTGCAAAACGTCATGGCCTTCACGCAACCTTTATGCCAAAACCAAAAACCGGAGTTCACGGATCGGGTCTTCATCTTTCCTTCTCCCTGTTTCAGGAGGGAAAAGATGTGTTTGCCGACAAATCCGATGAATACGGGCTCAGCAAAGAGGCATATTACTTTATGGGCGGACTGATAAAACACATCAGCGGAATCGCAGCGATTACCAATCCGCTTGTAAACTCCTACAAACGTCTGACACCGGGATACGGTGCACCGATCTACGTGGCATGGTCTGCAAAGAACAGAAGCCCGCTGATCCGCATTCCGCTGACGGGAGACGGCATCATGGCCATTGAGCTTCGATGCCCGGATTCGGCAGCCAATCCGTACCTGGCACTTGCTGTCTGCATGGCAGCAGGACTTGACGGTATCAAACAGAAAATCGTTCCGCCGTCCCCGGTGGACCGCAATATTTCCGATCTGACAGAAGAAGAACGAAACGCGATGCAGATCACCCTTCTCCCGGGAAGCCTTGGAGAAGCGGTCGCAGAGTTAAAGAAAGACGATTTTCTGTGTCAGGTACTCGGCCAGGAATTTGTGGATGGATATATCAATGCCAAAGAAGAAGAGTGGCATGAGTATCTCCGCCAGGTATCTGACTGGGAGACAGAGAAATATCTGTACCGTATTTAGACGACGAAGGGGCCTGAAAATGCATGAGCAGCATAGTGATAGTACTTCCCAAAATAGAAGATGGAAAGCGCATCCGGGATATTCTGGCAAAAAGAGGATATGAAATCGATGCTGTCTGTTCGACAGCAGCAGCGGCGCTCGGAGAGATGAACAGCTTAAACGGCGGTATCGTCATCTGCGGCTACAAGCTCCCGGATATGTTCTTTACGGATCTGAATGAGTGTATGCCGTCCGGCTTCCAGATGCTTCTGATTGCATCAAGCCGCGCCTTAAGTGCGGTGGAGGGAACCGGAATCATGGCGGTTACGATGCCGCTTTCCGTGTACGAGCTGGTCAATACACTGGAGATGATGCTGCAGAGTGCGGCACGGCGCAGAAAGAAAGAGCGGGCAAAGCCCAAGGTGCGCAGCGCCGAGGAACAGCACATCATCGATCGTGCAAAAAGCCTTCTGATCGAACGAAATCACATGACCGAGTCGGAGGCCCATCGCTACATGCAGAAATGCAGCATGGACAGCGGCACCAATCTGGTCGAAACGGCACAGATGGTGCTGACGCTTTTGACAGAGTAAGAAAAAGTGAAAAGGAGCGACATAATAATGTTCAAAATCAATGACAATTATCTGAAATTGCCGGGAAGCTATCTGTTTTCCACCATTGCAAAAAAAGTTGCAGCTTACACCGAGGCAAATCCGGACGCGAAAATCATCCGTCTTGGAATCGGCGACGTAACCCAGCCGATCGCACCGGCGATCATTGAAAAGCTGCACGGAGCAGTGGATGAGATGGGACACGCAGAGACCTTCCACGGATATGCACCAGATCTTGGATATGCTTTCCTTCGCGATACCATCGCAAAAAATGATTATCAGGACAGAGGATGCGATATCTCCTCTGATGAAATTTTTGTATCAGACGGCGCAAAATGCGACTGCAGCAACATTCAGGAGATCTTCAGCCTGGACAACAAGATCGCTGTATGCGACCCGGTTTATCCGGTTTATGTAGACTCCAATGTAATGGCAGGTCGTGCCGGTGACTACGACGCAGCAACTGAGCGTTTCACGAATGTGATTTACATGCCGTGTACCGCAGAAAACAACTTCACCCCGGATCTCCCGAAAGAGACCCCGGATCTGATTTATCTGTGCTTCCCGAACAACCCGACCGGCGCTATGGTTTCCAAAGACGAGCTGCAGAAATGGGTTGATTATGCAAACAAAGTAGGAGCCATCATCCTGTATGATGCTGCATACGAGGCATATATCTCAGAAAAAGACATTCCGCATTCCATCTATGAGTGCGAGGGTGCAAGAACATGCGCCATCGAGATGCGTAGCTTCTCCAAGAACGCAGGCTTTACCGGTATGCGTCTTGGATTCACCGTTATCCCGAAAGATATCAAATCCGGCGATGTGACCCTGCACAGCCTGTGGGCACGCCGTCACGGAACGAAATACAACGGAGCTCCGTACATCATCCAGAGAGCCGGCGAGGCTGTTTACTCTCCGGAAGGAAAAGCACAGTTAAAAGAGCAGGTTGCTTACTACATGAAGAATGCAAAAGTCATCTACGACGGATTAAAGGGCGCGGGCTACACCGTATCCGGCGGCGTCAACGCTCCGTATATCTGGCTGAAAACACCGGGAAATATGACTTCCTGGGAGTTCTTTGATCACCTGCTGGCAGACGCAAACGTAGTCGGAACACCGGGATCAGGCTTTGGCCCGAGCGGAGAAGGCTACTTCCGTCTGACTGCGTTCGGTACGTATGAGAATACGGTAGAGGCAGTGGAGAGAATTAAGAAGCTGTAAATTGTGTGTGAAATATCGACAAAACAGAATTTTTGCGCAATTTTATAAACACGCGAAAAAATAATTTTGTATAGATAAAATTCACGAAAAATGCATTAGAATTTATACAAAATCAGTAAAAATTAGGTGTTTACAAATGCAAAACTGCTGTGCTATAATGCACAGTATGAAAAAGGCAGTGAAGGAAACTCCGTATGCGGAATCTGACAGGAAGCCGATGTCACCGACTGAGAGCATCAGCATGGAGGAAACATACAATGGGGAACATTCCGGAGCCGGTCCGCTGAACACGAAATCAGAACAGGAAATCAAGTAGGCAGATCCGTGATACGCGTTAAGTATAAATGAGTGGGCGTTTTCCCCCGGAAAACCGGAGAGAAAAACGCAATGCGGGTGGTACCGCGGGAACATAAAATATCCCGTCCCGGAACAGTAGTTAAAAACACTGTTCCGGGACTTTTTTATTTGAAAAAGCATTCCGGGACAGGCGAGAAAGAGAGGAGAACAAGACATGGAATTTATGACAGGCGTAAAGAAAAAAGAAGACATCTCCGTAAAAACTCTGCTGGAGATACCGGAAGGCACAGAAGTAAAACTTGAAGGAGCCGTACACATCATCCGTGACATGGGCGAGGTTGCCTTTGTCATCTTAAGAAAGAGCGAGGGGCTCGTTCAGTGTGTGTACGAAGAAGGAAGCGTTGACTTCCCGCTGAAAGATCTGAAAGAGGAATCGGCAGTTGCCGTAACCGGAACGGTCAAAAAAGAGGGCCGCGCACCGGGCGGTGTCGAAGTCAGACTGCAGACCATCACCGTTCTCTCTGAGCCGATCGAGCCAATGCCGCTCGCAGTCAACAAATGGAAAATGAACACCTCCCTTGAAGCGATGCTGAACATGCGGCCGATCGCTCTTCGAAACGTCAGAGAGCGTGCAAAATTCCGCATCCAGGAAGGCGTGGTACGGGCGTTCCGTGATTTCCTTCATTCCCAGGGATTCACCGAAATCCACACACCGAAGATCGGCGCGAAAGGCGCTGAGGGCGGCGCAAACATCTTCAAGCTGGAATACTTCCACCGCCCGGCTGTCCTGGCGCAGAGCCCGCAGTTCTACAAACAGATGCTCGTTGGCGTATTTGACCGTGTCTTTGAAGTCGGACCGGTCTTTCGTGCAGAGAAACACAACACGAAACGTCATCTGAACGAGTACACCAGCCTCGACTTTGAGATGGGCTACATCGAGGATTACACCGACATCATGGCAATGGAAACCGGATTTTTACAGTACATGGTGGAGCTCCTCAAAAAGGATTACGCAAAAGAGCTGGAGATTCTGAAAGTTACGCTTCCAAAGACAGATGAAATCCCAACTGTACCGTTTACGAAAGCAAAAGAGCTGGTAGCCGAGAAATATAACAGGAAGATCCGCAACCCGTTCGACCTTGAGCCGGAGGAGGAGCTTCTGATCGGCCAGTATTTCAAGGAGGAGTACGATGCAGACTTTGTATTCGTCACCGAATATCCGTCGAAAAAGAGACCGTTCTATGCGATGGACGATCCGGAGGATAAAAGATACACGAAGAGCTTCGACCTGCTGTTCCACGGTCTGGAGATCACAACCGGAGGCCAGCGTATCCACGATTACAAGATGCTCTCTGAAAAGATCGCAGCCCGCGGCATGACAGAAGAGGGCATGGAGCAGTACTTGAGTGCTTTCAAACACGGTATGCCGCCGCACGGAGGTCTTGGTATCGGCCTGGAGCGTCTGACCATGAAACTGATCGGCGAGGACAACGTCCGCGAGACAACGCTGTTCCCGCGTGATCTTACAAGACTGGAGCCGTAAGCGGATCCTGCCGGAAAATAAAAAAGGAGAACGAGTGAAATGGCAAATGTGATTTCAGATGAAACGATGGAATATGTCGGCATCCTGGCCAAGCTGGAATTAAAGGATGAGGAAAAAGAATCCGCACGGCAGGATATGCAGAAGATGCTGGATTATGTAGATAAATTAAACGAGCTCGACACCAGCAAGGTCGAGCCGATGACCCACATTTTCGAAATGGGAAATGTGTTCCGCGAGGATGAAGTAACCAATGGCGATGACCGCGATGCAATGCTTGCCAACGCACCGGAAGTCAAAGAGGGCCAGTACAAGGTTCCGAAAACGGTAGAATAGCAGGAGGAGATTCGATATGGAAATCAAAGATATGACAGCAGTACAGCTTTCTGCCGCAATCAAAGAAGGAAAGATCACTGTAGCGGACGCTGTAGAAGCGTCTCTTGCGGCAGTCAAAGCATCGGAAGAATCAATTCACGCATTCCTTCTTGTGGATGAAGAGGGTGCAAGAGCACGCGCGGCAGAAGTACAGAAGAAAATTGACGCAGGAGAGCTCACCGGTCCGCTGGCCGGCGTTCCGATTGCGGTCAAGGACAACATCTGTACGAAAGGTCTTGCGACGACGTGTGCGTCAAAGATCCTGCAGAACTTCGTTCCGACGTACGATGCGGAGGTTATTACACGGCTCGAGGAGGCGGGAGCCGTTATCATCGGAAAGACAAACATGGATGAGTTTGCGATGGGAAGTACGACAGAGACTTCCGCGTACGGCGTGACGAAAAATCCATGGAACACCGAACACGTTCCAGGCGGTTCCTCCGGCGGTTCCTGCGCAGCCGTTGCAGCAGGAGAAGTACCGATGGCACTTGGCTCCGATACCGGCGGATCGATCCGTCAGCCGAGTTCCTTCTGCGGCGTAACCGGCATGAAACCGACGTACGGCACCGTTTCCCGTTACGGACTGATCGCTTATGGTTCCTCCCTCGACCAGATCGGACCGGTCGCAAAGGATGTGACAGACTGTGCAGCACTGCTGCAGACGGTCGCTTCGTATGATGCAAAAGATGCGACATCGATGAAACGCGATGATTACGATTTCATGAGCGCTTTAAAAGAAGATGTCTCCGATCTGAAAATCGGTATTCCGAACAGCTACTTCGGCGAAGGCCTGGATCCGCAGGTGAAGGAATCCATTTTAAAAGCTGCCGATGTCCTGAAGGCACGCGGAGCAGAAGTAGAGTATTTCGATCTCGACCTCATTGATTATGCCATTCCGGCTTATTACGTTATTGCATCCGCTGAGGCAAGCTCCAACCTGGAACGCTTCGACGGCGTGAAATACGGCTTCCGTGCCAAAGAGTACGAAGGACTCCACGATATGTATAAGAAGAGCCGTTCCGAGGGCTTCGGTCCGGAGGTGAAACGACGGATTATGCTGGGAAGCTTCGTCTTAAGCTCCGGTTACTATGATGCGTATTATCTGAAAGCACTGCGCACGAAAGCCCTGATTAAACAGGAATTTGACCGCGCATTTGAAAAATACGATATGATTTTAAGCCCGGCAGCACCATCGACCGCACCGCGTCTCGGGGAATCGCTTTCCGATCCGCTGCAGATGTATCTGGGCGATATTTACACCGTATCCGTCAACCTCGCCGGCCTTCCGGGCATCACCGTTCCGTGCGGTATGGATGACAAGGGGCTTCCGATCGGCATGCAGCTTATCGGAGACTGTTTCTCAGAGAAAAAACTGTTCCGTGCAGCGTACACCTATGAGCAGGCACGCGGTGCATTCGGGCAGCCAGAAAAATGGTAAGGAGGAAGCAAAACAATGTCAAAACAGTATGAAACCGTCATCGGACTTGAAGTACATGTGGAGCTTGCGACGAGGACAAAAATTTTCTGCGGCTGCTCTACCGCATTCGGCGGTGCGCCGAACACCCACACCTGCCCGGTCTGCACCGGTATGCCGGGATCCCTTCCGGTATTAAATAAGAAGGTTGTCGATTACGCCCTGCGCGTCGGACTTGCTGCAAACTGCAAAATCAACCAGCTCTGCAAATTCGACCGGAAGAACTATTTCTATCCGGACAACCCGCAGAACTATCAGATTTCCCAGCTGTATCTGCCGATCTGCCACGATGGATATGTCGAGATTGACACCGCAGCGGGAAAGAAGAAAATCGGCATTCATGAGATCCACATGGAGGAGGATGCCGGAAAGCTGATCCACGATGAGTGGGAGGATTGCTCGCTCGTCGATTACAACCGAAGCGGCGTTCCGCTGATCGAGATTGTATCCGAGCCGGATATGCGCTCTGCGGAAGAGGTTATCGCTTATCTGGAAAAACTGCGTATGATGATTCAGTATCTCGGCGCATCCGACTGCAAACTGCAGGAGGGCTCGATGCGTGCCGATGTCAACCTTTCGGTCCGTGAGGTCGGAAGTGAGAAATTCGGAACACGTACCGAGATGAAGAACCTGAACTCCTTTAAGGCTATCGGAAGAGCGATCGAGGGAGAGCGTGCAAGACAGATCGAGCTGATCGAGGAAGGAAAAGCTGTTGTCCAGGAGACCCGCCGCTGGGACGACAACAAAGAGTATTCCTACGCGATGCGTTCGAAAGAGGATGCGAAGGATTACCGCTACTTCCCGGACCCGGATCTGCCGCCGGTGCATATTTCCGACGAGTGGATCGACCGCATTGTGAAATCCATGCCGGAATTTCAGCCGGAAAAACAGGCACGCTACGTGGAGCAGTACGGACTGCCGCAGTACGATGCGGGCATTCTGACCGGTTCCAAGAAGCTGTCCGATCTCTTTGAGGAGACGACGGCGCTCTGCGGCAAACCGAAAAAAGTGGCAAACTGGCTGATGGGCGAGACCTTACGTCTCTTAAAGGAGAACGGCCAGGAGCCGGAGGATCTGCAGTTTTCACCAAAGCATCTGGCATCCCTGATCGAACTGGCAGAAGCCGGATCGGTCAACAACCAGGTGGCAAAAGAGGTATTTGAGCAGATCTTTGCAGAGGATGTCGATCCGGAAGCATACGTCGAGGAGCACGGACTGAAAACCGTAAACGACACCGGCCTTCTGGAAGAAACCGCGAGAAAAGTTCTGGAAAACAACCCTGGCCCGGTAGAGCAGTACAAATCCGGAAAGACAAAAGTCCTCGGATTTCTGGTCGGCCAGGTCATGAAAGAAATGAAAGGCAAAGCCAACCCGGCAGCAGCAGGAGAGCTGCTGCAGAAGCTGCTGTCTGAATAAAGAAAACAAAATTGCACGAATGGAGGCCTGGAAATGGTCTCCATTTTTCTGCCTGAAAAATCAAAGAAAATGCATAATCTGCCTCCTTTTGGGAAATTCTTTATAAAGAAACCGGAAGAGATAAAAAGACGATACAAAATCCGGAAAAAGGAGGTTTCTTTACATGAAAGGACTGGATTACACCGCACTCACCGTTGCAATCATCGGAGCCGTCAACTGGGGCTTGATCGGATTCTTTCGCCTCGACCTCGTCGCCCTGATCTTCGGAAACATGACGTGGCTGAGCCGCATCATCTACGCGGTTGTCGGCATCTGCGGCCTCTACCTGATCTCCGTCTACGGAAGAATTTCCGACCACGTACTGGGACAGGCGTAAGAACAGGAACTCTCTCATATACGCAGAGAAAGGCGGTATGAGAGGGTTTTCTTTTGCTGTTTTAGGAAGGACAAAACAAATATTGCGGCCCTCTGTATGGTTTTGAGCAGGGATATGGATCAGAAAAAGAAAAAATACCGGATGCTTCTGATGCAGCTTTCTTGTGCCGTTCTTCTGGCGAGTGATGCCGCAGCGTGGGAGTACTTTTTATTTGCCACGGCAGAAAATAAAATATATCATATGATAAATCGTCAGAAAAGAAAGAGGATCAGATATGCATTCTCTTTCTTTTTTTGATGCCCTGATTTTCCATATTTGAAGTGAAACTATTCACAGTATGGAGAAAAAGGAAACGGAGGAAAGAAATATGTGACCGATATGAAGGTTTTTGTTAAGCAGGAAAGAAAGGAGCATTCCTGTAATTCATTAAAAGCGCCAATTGAATAAAAAAGAACCTCAAGGTATGATTGAGTTGCATCTTGGCGGATGTAAACAAAACAATCAAGCACTGGAGGTTCCAAATGAATTATACACAGAATGAAAAGATTGAGCAAGTAACAGATTCAACAATGGTTGTCGGAGTTGATATCGGAAGCCAGATACATTATGCAAGAGCTTTT
>NZ_CDRRUH010000064.1:0-17297 GCF_977045365.1 Fusicatenibacter sp. | reverse complement strand
GAAGGACTGCAGGCGAAACTGATCGCAAAAGTAGAATCCTTCAATCCGGCAGGAAGCGTCAAAGACCGTATCGCAAAAGCGATGATCGAGGATGCGGAAGCAAAAGGTCTCTTAAAGGAAGGCTCCGTTATTATTGAGCCGACCTCCGGAAATACCGGAATCGGACTGGCAGCGGCGGCAACGGTAAAAGGCTATCGTATGATCCTTACTATGCCGGAAACCATGAGTGTAGAGCGCCGGAATATCGTAAAGGCATACGGCGCAGAGGTTGTTCTGACGGACGGAACAAAGGGTATGAAGGGTGCGATCGAGAAAGCCGATGAGCTTGCAAAAGAGATCCCGAACAGCTTCATCGCAGGCCAGTTCGTGAACCCGGCAAACCCGGCAACCCACAAAAAGACAACAGGTCCGGAGATCTGGGAAGATACCGACGGAGAGGTTGACATCTTCATTGCAGGTGTCGGCACCGGCGGAACGATCACCGGAACGGGTGAGTATTTAAAAGAGAAAAAACCGGAAGTAAAAATTGTAGCAGTAGAGCCGGCATCCTCACCGGTATTGTCGGAGGGAGTTTCCGGACCGCACAAAATTCAGGGAATCGGTGCAGGCTTTGTGCCGGAAACACTGAACACCGGTATTTACGATGAAATTATCAAGGTAGAAAATGAAGACGCTTTCGAGACCGGTAGGTATCTGGCAGCCGAGGAAGCCATTCTTGCAGGAATTTCCTCCGGAGCAGCGTTGTATGCGGCGATCCAGCTCGCAAAACGAGAGGAAAATAAAGGCAAAACTATCGTTGTGCTCTTACCGGATAACGGAGACAGATACTATTCTACAGCTCTGTTTGCCAAATAAAGGGGAACAGACTCAGGTTTAAAAATTACGATGGTAACGATTCAGAGCGCCATCTTCGCATGGCTTTGAACGGTTACAAATGATAGATATCAGCGAACACTGCCATCCGCGGCATTTTCTCTCCACCGCGAATGGCAGTTTCGCATATCAATTTATACCAGAAAGGGAACTTTACTTATGACACTACAACAGCTTCGCTACGTAATTCAGGCCGCAGACTCCAGATCCATGAATGAGGCGGCAAAGGCACTCTATATTTCACAGCCGAGTCTCTCCGGAGCAATCAAGGAGCTGGAAAAAGAGATTGGAATAGAGCTGTTCAAGCGCAGCAGCCATGGAACGGTACTGACCCCGGAGGGCGAGGAGTTTCTGGGTTATGCACGCCAGGTCACAGACCAGTATCAGCTTCTCGAAAACCGCTATATTTACCGCACCAGGGGAAAGAAAAAATTCAGCGTGTCGATGCAGCATTACAGCTTTGCCGTAAAGGCGTTTGTGGAGCTGGTGAAGCAGTTTGGTATGGATGAGTACGAGTTTGCGGTTTATGAGACGAGAACGTACGATGTGCTGATGGATGTAAAGAACTTCAAGAGTGAGCTTGGGATCTTGTATCGGAATGATTTTAATGCGAAGGTGCTGAACAAGCTGCTGAAGGACAATAACCTTGAGTTCCACGATCTGTTTTCCTGTGGAACGTACGTCTATCTCTGGAAGGATCATCCGCTTGCAGATCAGGCCGAGATTACAATGGAGGAGCTGAAAGAGTATCCGTGCCTGTCATTTGACCAGGGAAGCAATAATTCGTTCTTCCTGGCAGAGGAAGTGCTTTCAACGTATGAATATAAGAGAATCATTAAGGCAAATGACCGCGCGACCATGCTGAATCTGATGGTCGGACTGAATGGCTATACGCTCTGCTCCGGCATTATCTGTGAGGAATTAAACGGCAGTGATTACCGCGCTGTGCCGCTTCATGCAGAGGAGAACATGATGATCGGTTATGTTTCCAGGAAGGGTATGTCGATCAGTGCGCTGGGACAGCAGTATCTGGAAGAAATTCGGAAATACAGGGAGTTTGTGCTGTAAAAAGAGAGAAACAAGAAAACTTTGACCTCCGGAGTGTGTCTGAAAAAGGCTTTTCGCAAGGTGCGAGTCCCAGCTTGTGGGAGATGAATTGCGTTCGTTATCTTGTTTTATGCATCGTGATTGGATATAGGAATTTTAGAAGAAATGATATTGGCGATAAAGAGATGTTATAGGAAAAACCTATAACCGGCCATCAATTTTCTATATTGGACAAAACAGAAGACTGTCGCTATAATAACCCTTGTAAACAGATAGGAAATATCACAAAAACGAGAGGAAGCGAAGAGAATGAGAGCAGTTTTCGCAGAGAATCGAATCGTGATCTATGATGTCATGTGTTGCAGCGTAAGCAGATAAAACCGAAAGAAAACGGAGCCGCATTGCAGCATGGACAGAACAGGATGACAACCGGTTCCGATAAAGAATAGAAAATCGAACATGAAAAGAAATAGAAAAACGAAAAACAGAACAGGAGAATACAATCATGAGCAAAAAAACAAGAGCAGAAAGAAATCTTAAATTTGAAACCTTACAGCTTCACGTAGGACAGGAAAATCCGGATCCGGCAACAGGAGCAAGAGCAGTGCCGATCTATCAGACCTCTTCTTTCGTATTCAATAACTCCGATCACGCAGCAGCAAGATTCGGACTCCAGGATGCAGGAAACATCTACGGTCGTCTGACGAACCCGACCGAGGACGTTTTCGAGCAGAGAATGGCAGCACTGGAGGGCGGCGTTGCAGCACTTGCAGTAGCTTCCGGAGCAGCAGCCATCAACTACACCATCATCAACCTGGCTCAGAAGGGCGACCACATCGTATCCGCAAAGAACATCTACGGCGGTTCCTACAACCTGCTGGCACACACCCTTCCGCAGTACGGCATCAGCACCACATTTGTTGATGTATTCTATCTGGATGAGGTTCGCGCAGCCGTTCAGGAGAACACAAAAGCTATCTACATCGAGACCCTCGGAAATCCGAACTCTGATGTTGTTGATATTGAAGCACTTGCAAAAATTGCACATGAGAACAAAATTCCGCTGGTTGTCGATAATACCTTCGCAACTCCATACCTCGTTCGTCCGATTGAGTACGGCGCAGACATCGTTGTTCATTCCGCAACTAAATTCATCGGCGGTCATGGAACTACCCTTGGCGGTGTGATCGTAGACAGCGGTAAATTCGACTGGGAGGGATCCGGCAAATTCGCATCTCTGACTGAGCCAAACCCGAGCTACCACGGCATCAGCTTCACAAAAGCAGTTGGACCTGCTGCATTCGTTACAAAAGTACGTGCGATCCTTCTTCGTGATACCGGAGCTACGCTTTCTCCGTTCAACTCCTTCCTGCTTCTGCAGGGACTTGAGACTCTGTCTCTCCGTGTAGAACGTCATGTTGAGAATGCACTGAAGGTTGTAAAATATCTGGAGAGCCAGCCACAGGTTGAAAAAGTACATCATCCGTCTGTATCCGAAGATCCAGAGCAGCAGGCACTGTACGCAAAATACTTCCCGAACGGCGGCGGTTCTATCTTCACCTTTGAAATCAAAGGCGATGCACAGAAAGCAAAAGACTTCATCGACAATCTGGAGCTGTTCTCCCTGCTGGCTAACGTTGCTGATGTAAAATCTCTGGTGATCCATCCGGCAACCACCACACACAGCCAGTGCACCGAGGAAGAACTGCTGGATCAGGGAATCAAACCAAACACCATCCGTCTTTCCATCGGTACCGAAAATGTTGACGATATCATCGAGGATCTGGATGAGGCATTTAAGGCAGTTCAGTAAGAAGTAAGAAACGGGTTATAGTAAAATAAAACGTACGCCTCTGGCACAAGATTTCGTGTCAGAGGCGTATTTTTTGCTTTACAGAAAACTTCGTTGAAATTTCCTATTTCCTATTGATTATGTAGAGAATGTGGGATACAATAAGTCATAGGATAAAGATTCGGAGGAAATGTGAATGAGAGTTTCAACAAGAGGACGATACGCGCTGCGTTTAATGCTGGATCTGGCGATGAACAATACCGGAGAGCCGGTGCGCCTGAAGGATGTGGCAAAGCGGCAGGAAATTTCCGAGAAGTATCTTGAGCAGATCATCTCGATTTTAAATAAGGCAGGTTTTGTAAAAAGCGTCCGTGGCCCTGCAGGTGGCTACTCCCTGAAGCGGAAACCGGAAGAATACACCGTAGGCATGATCCTGCGCCTGACAGAAGGCAGCCTCGCTCCGGTTGACTGTGTCGAAGACGGCACCGACTGCGGCCGTTCCGACCAGTGCGTCACGGTCATGCTGTGGCAGAAACTGAACGATGCAATTAACGGTGTTGTGGACAATATCACACTGGCAGACCTCGTGGAATGGCAGATGCAGAAGGCGAATGAATATGTGATCTGAGAATGCGGTAAAGAAGGATGTATTGCAGTGACGGGTAAAAATTACTGCAGTACATCCTTTTTTTGAGTGGTTTACATTTTTTTCATTGCGGCTTCAAATGCACTTTCTGTCATATTCGCCCGAAAAGCTGCATCCTTTATGCTCAGAACTCCATCGCGAACAAGTCCGGTAAGTGCAAACAGAATACCTTCCATTCTGCCCTCTGCTTTACCTTCTGCTTTACCTTCCGCTTTACCTTTCGCACGTCCTTCGGCGATTCCTTCGGCGCGTCCTTCCTCTCTGCTGTCCTGCATCATGTCATCAATTGCTTTACACATGTCTACTTCCTCCACTTCTTCTGAAAGATCTAAGGTTATGTTTGTGATTGCCTGAATTACTCTGGCGGCGTTTATTTCTAACATCATTCTTGTATTATTTCGGATAAAGGAAGACAGTTTTTCTTTATCCTTTGAATACTTAATACAGCCGAGCACTTCCCGCAGACTGGTGGAAAATTTTTCGAGTTCGTCTGGTTCAAGCGCTGCCGGATCGATGAGATGAATTTTGTAGTCCTGAATAAATGTCCGCATTTCTTCCAGCGGAAAATCCATCATTTCATGCAGGGAAGTAGCGCCATCCCATGGATCCGCTCCAAAATGAAGCACAAGAGTGATGACTGGCCGGAGTTTGTCTGCTTTGTAGAAGCCGGACAGAAATTCTGCGCGTGTCGGTGCTTTCTTTTCTTTTACATTTTGTGCTGCAATTGCTGCAACCTGATTTCCATATTGCAGAGCATCATAAATCATATTTCGGACAGGCATTGCATAATGTATCTCCGTCTGGTTTTCGATTCCAAGCAGAAGATAATCCGCATTCTCATCCTCCATAATAACAGCAGCCTTTAAAATGTCCCGGTATTTCTGAACGGACTCATTTTTGTTGTTTTTACCTTTTGCGATCAGCTGCACCAGTTCCGTTGTGTCAAGCTCCTGCAGCCGTTCCGGCTGAATCACCTTTTTTCCATTGAAAATCAGGTAATTAAAAGCGTCCGCAAACACAGTGTTTTCACGCATGAATGCTTTTGTAACAGTGTCTTTTTTACTCATTTGTTCCTTACCTTGTCCTTTCCGCTTATCCACTCTTCCGGGAATTTTTAAGGTAAGAATCCTTCTGAAACCTATTCGACTTTGTTCTAATACTATATCATATTTGTATTATGTTTGCCACAATGTCTTTCTGAATTTTTTCTAAAAAAGGTCTTTGGAAAGCAAAGGCTGGGAAAACGCAGGATCTGCCATTTACAAGTGAAAAAAATTTTGTTATGATAAAAAACAGCGCCGGAAGCACATTTCTGCGGCGCCGAGAATATGAAAAAGTGAGGAGTTTTTCCGGATGAAGAAACAGCAGGAAAGTCTCAAAAACATGGTATACCAGGCCATTTTGAACGGCATTTTTACTGATGAATATAAACCGAACCAGATCATCAATGAGCAGGAGCTTGTGCAGAAATTCGGCTGCAGCAAGACGCCGATCCGTGAAGCACTGGTAACGCTCTGCAACGAGGGAATTCTCCGCAGCTTCCCGCGCTTCGGCTATCAGGTCGTCAGCGTATCCCGCGAGGAGGCACAGAATATCCTGGATTTCCGTCTCGTTCTTGAGGGCGGATACCTTCGCCAGTCGATCGGAAACATCACCGAAGAAAACCTGGCGGAGCTCGCCGAAATCGACGAGAGATGCAAGCAGAGCACCGACAGCGTCTGGGATCACTGGGAGGCAAACACAGCATTTCATCTGAAGCTGATTTCCTTCTCCGGCAACGCTTACGCATATCAGGAGCTTGAACGCACCATGAACGTTTTAAAACGCGCTTACGCCCAGTTTTACTGGCAGACCTGGTCCAACGTAAACCCGGCACTGGACATTGCGCATCATAACGATATTATGCAGAGTATCCGGGAGAAAGATCTGGAGAAGACGCAGAATTATCTGAAAGAGGATCTGGCGGATTTTTGCGGGTAAGAAATGAAACAGAGTGCATGGGAACGAAAAATCCCAATACACTCTGTTTTTTTGTGCGCTGGAGACCTTTTCCAGGCACGCTCCAGGGCTCGTGATTATCCATGAAAATGCTTCTCCCGATACTGCTGCGGTGTCATTCCACTGCTTTTCTTGAACTGCCGGTAAAAATAGGAAACGTTTGCGATTCCGACCTGGTCGCAGATCTGCTGGAGGGAGAAGCTTGTGATGGCAAGCAGGCGTTTTGCGGCTGCCATGCGTTCATCCATGATGTAGCTGCTAAGCGATGCTCCTGTCTTCGTACTGAAAATGTGGGACAGGTAATCCGGGTTCATGTGGATTTTGTCGGTGATCGAGGTACGTCCCAGATCCGGATCGGAAAGATGCGAACGGATATAGTCCTTGATGACGCTGACCGGGTCCGAGGTATCGGTGGACAGGTGCTCTTCCATATTCAGCCGCTCTTTCTCATACCATGCATTTTTTTTCACCTCCTGCACAGCCGCCGTCAGCTTTTCGCAATGGAAGCAGGGGACTTGCTTGATTCGGTTAAAAGCGTCTGCAAATACAGTGTTTTTGCGCATAAACGCTTTTGTTACGGTGTCTTTTTTGCTCATATATTCTGTATCTTATCCTTTACACTTATCCACTCTTCCGGGAATATTAAAGATGCGAATATCTTGGTATACTGATCTTGTTTCGTGCGAATACTATATCATATTTGTAGTATGTTTGCTACGCCGATTTTCTGAATCTTTTATAAGGAGTCCCTGACTTCCGCAAGCGTCGGAATCGATGTGCTGGCGCCCTTTTTCCCTACCGCAATCGCAGATGCCATGGCGGCAGTTTTGAGTGCTTCTTCCGGTGTTTTTCCGTTTATGATTTCACCGACAAAGTATCCGGTAAAGGTATCGCCTGCCGCTGTGGTATCAACGGTTTTTACCGGGAAAATGCCCTGTGTGGAGCGGTTGGTGCGATAGCCGTACATGGAGCCTTCTTTGCCGAGGGTGAGCACGATTTTGCTATCCGGAAATTTGTGAACCAGTCCGTTCAGCAGAGAAGTGCCATCCGCGTTTTCAGCAAGGGCAGCACCCGTTTCTTTTAAAATTGCAGCGGCCTCAATTTCGTTCAGAATCAGATATTCGGCCTTTTCGAGCGGCATCTGGAAAATCTTTTTATTGACGGGTGAGGGGTTCAGCACAATATGCATGCCTTTTTCGTACGCGCAG
Source organism: Fusicatenibacter sp. (assembly GCF_977045365.1). Taxonomy (NCBI): domain Bacteria; kingdom Bacillati; phylum Bacillota; class Clostridia; order Lachnospirales; family Lachnospiraceae; genus Fusicatenibacter; species Fusicatenibacter sp. The sequence continues at coordinate 9,733 of NZ_CDRRUH010000064.1, read as the reverse complement.
TCCATCAGATAAGGGATCTCACTGATCTCATTCTGCAGGACCAGATAGTCGCCCGGTTCAGCGAAGGTTAATACATGATCCACATCCGCTTTCGTAATGGCCTGATTTGCACCGCCGAAGAGGATAATACAGTTTTCACCTTCCGGTGTATTCTGAATGATCGTGTGTCCCGATGGTCCTTCTTTTTTCAGAACAAGATCCGTGTAAACACCAGCATCTTTCAGCGTTTCCAGCAGCGGAGCAGAATCCTTTGCCCCAACAGCGCCGGCATGCCATGTTTCCAGACCATATTTTGCAAAAGCAATCGCCTGGTTCAGCCCTTTTCCTCCGCTGAAAATCTGCCGGTTATCCGCCAAAAGCGTTTCGCCTGGCTGGACAAAATGATTGACAGAGTAGACGTAATCGATATTTAAAGAACCGAAGACTAATACTTTCATAGATACTCTCTTTCTGCTTCCTGTTTCTTTTACAGAATCCGTCAAAAGGAAAACATCATAGCTTTTTGGAAGCGGTAAAGCCAGTTCATAGATTCCCTGTACTTCATCATAATGCAGAACCTCCGCTTTTTCAAATCAAAATCAGAGCCTGTTTGAAAAAGTCTGTTAAAAAAGGTTTTCCGCAAAATGTGTGTCACAATTTACGGGAGATTTTGCCAAGATGAGGGCGTCGTAGCGGTTTTCAGGGTGGACAGGAAGAGCAACATAAAAACAGCCATCTGTGCAAGTTTGTCCAGATGGCTGCCTTATCGTAATATTTTTATTATTATTTACACACTTCGTCAATATCCACACGGTCGATCATAATATTCAGGATTTCCGTATCGGTATCTTTCATGCCGACTCTTCCGATGTATCCCATACTCTTAATCGTATCTTCGACATCTTCCCGCACGATACCTTCTCCCGGCTGGAAGCTTCTGTGGTGCTGGCCCATGTAGTGAGCCAGAATTGCGGCATCAACAGCGGATGCGATTTTTGCTGCACAGGAGGATTTTGCTCCGTCGCAGACAATACCGCCGACGTTTCCGATGGTGTTGACGATGGTCAGGCTGACATCCTCATACGATCCGCCGGAAAGATAGGTGATGGCAGCTCCTGCGCCGCAGCCGGCACTGACGGCACCGCAGTAAGCGGAAAGGCTACCAATATATTTTTTCTGATGAACGGCGATCAGGTTGCTGACAACGAGTGCGCGGTACAGTTTATCCTGCGAAACGTTCCATTCTTTTGCAAATTCAATAACAGGAAGAGAAACGGTCATACCCTGGTTTCCACTGCCGGAATTGATGACAACCGGAAGAGAACAGCCGCTCATACGTGCATCGGAACCAGCTGCTGCACGGGCACGGGCGCGGATTTTAACGTCATTGCCATAATCATTCAGAAGGGTGCGGCCTACCTGTGCTCCGTACGGATGATTCAGGCCTTCATCGGAAATCGCAGAGTTCATGGTGATCTGACGGTCAAGAATGTCTTTGACATCTTCGATTTTTACCGTATCGGCAAATTCGAGAATATCTTTGACATTCAGCACGCTTTTATCTACATATTCCGGAGAATCTTCATGTGCAGCAATCTGGTAGAGTACTTCGCCGTCCTTTACGATGCGTGAAATCAGTGTATGGCGGTTGACAATTGTAACCTCGGCGCTGTGCTCACCGGCGATGACTTTTGCAACGATATAGAGATTTTCTACACCTTCTTTTAACGTACAGGTGCAGAATCCCTGCTGTACCAGTTCTTTTGTCTTTTCAATGTCTGCTTCAGTTACGTCCTCAAGAACCTCAAGCTCACGATCGGCCCGTCCGCCGACAACACCGAGTGTTGCTGCAACATCAATTCCCTTCAGACCGTTGGAATTTGGAACCTTAACGCCTTTTACATTTTTGATAATATTTCCACTGCAGCAAAGTTCAATCTTTTCCGGCATCTGTCCGAGTACCTCGTGTGCTTTCGCAGCTGCATAGGCAATCGCAATCGGTTCGGTACATCCGAGGGCCGGAACAAGTTCGTTCTTTAAAATCTTTACATAACTGTCGTATAATTTCTGATCCATCTAAGTTCTCCTGTGTATTTTTTTATCCGGATAAACAATAAGTTCTGCATAATATCTGGTTATATTAATGATATATCACTGATAATATCAGATGTCAAGCATAGAATTGCATCTTCCCAGGCTGCAAGCCCGACTTTGCGGAACGCTTGTCCTCCTTCGGCTGCGATAGCCCGCGCGAACAGCTCTCATCTCAGGTTTTGCTTCGGAAATTCTTTTCAGACACACGTTGGGATTTTCCGGCAACACGTTGTGTTTTTTTCCGATATGTCCTATACTGAAATTATAGCAAAGACCCAAAATAATACGCAAAAGGCAGTATTGCAGAGCGCGAATTACAAGGAACCGATGGGAAGGCGTACCGGAGTATGATAAAAATCTGTGACGCAGTAATTCGCGCTTTGCGGTGCTGAGTTTCTTACATTGGAGGAAGTCTGTATGCAGAAAATTACGTTTCGAAAATTAATCGGAGAGAACTATATTTACCCGGAGTTGCAGGGACACTTTATAGAATTTCTTGGCTCCTGTATTTACGATGGCATCTGGGTCGGTGAGGATTCGGAGATTCCGAATTATCATGGAATCCGAAAAGACCTTGTGGATGCATTTCGGAAGCTGCATCCGCCGGTGATCCGCTGGCCGGGCGGATGCTATGCGGATGTTTATCACTGGAGAAACGGAATCGGACCGAGAGAGAACAGGCCGGTTACTTATAATGAAAATTTTGGTACATTTGAAACCGATCCGAATCAGTTCGGTACGCACGAGATGATGGAATTCTGTGAAATGATCGGCGCAAAGCCATGGTTTAATGTCAATATGATGACAGGTTCTCCGGCTGAAATGCGTGAATGGATGGAGTATTGCAATCGAAGAGAATCTACAACACTTACCAGAGAACGGAAGGTAAACGGACACGAAGCACCGTTTCAGGTAGAATACTGGGGCATTGGAAATGAAGTATGGGATGGCGGCGGAAAAATGACGCCGCAGATGTATGCGAATGAATATCGGAAATTTACATCGTCCTGTCCATCCTTTGGATCGGGCGATCAGGCGTTTCCGCCTAAATGCATTGCCAGCGGTCCGGATGGGAACAAGCCAAAAGAGCGTGTTGCGTGGACGAAAGACTTTTTCAAGGAGATGGGAAAATACCGTATGCCATCGCTTTACGGCTATGATCTCCATTTTTACAACTGGAATCTGAAACAGCTTCAGACGGAGAAAAAGTTCGATGAAAAACAGTGGTATGATGTAATCAATGGATGCAAAGAGCTGGAAAATGTCATTCACGAGCAGCGCCGCCTGATAGACGCCGGTCTTGAGGCACTTACGAAGCCGGAGGACCCATTCCGGACGGCACCGAGAAAATGTGAACTGATTGTCGGTGAGTGGGGCAACTGGCACAGCAGCGCGTTTAATGCACGTCCGGCGCTGTACCAGCAGTGCACAATGCGCGATGCCGTTACAACCGCATTGACGCTGGATATTTTCCACCGCAACACCGGGGATGTGCGCATGGCATGTGTAGCACAGTCTGTCAATGTCCTGAATTCCCTGTTCCTGACGGAAGGTGAGCATTGTATTCTGACACCAAACTACGATGTGTTCGATATGTATCAGGTGCATCAGGGTGCGTATACACTTGGTTTCGAGGAGAAAAACAAAGACCCGGAGGTCTGCGTTTTTGCTTCCGTAAAGGATCAGGATATTTACGTCAATCTTGTCAATACAAGCTATCAGGAATCAAAGAAAATCGAGCTGAAATTCAAACAGTGTCCGGAATTTGTTGATGCAAAAACACTGAATTCCAAAGATCCGCAGAACTACAACGATGTGAAACATCCGAACCGTGTCCGCTGCAAAGAAGGAAAAGCACCTGCACGGGAAAAAGACTCCTTCCAGATTGCATTGCCGGCGGCTTCGGTCAGCGTATATCATTTCAGAAAAGCAGAGTAACAAGAAAGAATCAACGCGGGCTGCCCAGGGAAGCAGAGTTCTTCCCATGGACAGCCCGTTTTTCCATATTCGGAAAAATTTATTTATAAAAACAGTTCGATCACAAACACCACCGCACAACATGCCACCGAAACCTGAAACAGGCTTGCACCGAACCATGCGGCTGCGATGCCGACGACAAGTGCGAGTGCGCCGGAAACAGGGCTCTGTGTTGCATGGACGATCGCCGGGAAGGTCATGACGGACAGTGTCACGTATGGTACATAGTACAGAAACGACTGAATAAACTGATTTTTAATCGGCTTCCGGATCAGCGTCAGCGGCAGAATCCGGATGGTGTAGGAAACCAGGGCCATGACGGCGATATAGATATAATTATTGTACATCAGCATTTTCCTCCTCTGTCTTTACCGGGAACAGGATAGCTCCGGCGCAGGAAATCAGAACGGTGAGCAGAATCGTTCTGGTTCCGTCGGAGAGAGTGGAGATGCCCGGGAGATAGTTGCAGATAAAGCTTAAGAAAAAGCTGACGGCAACAAGACCTGCTACCACACGGCTTTTTCGCGCCGGGGGAATGATGATCGCAAGGAACATGCCATACAGCGCCACACTTAAGGCACTGACAGCACGCAGCGGCAGCAGATTTCCGGCAATAATGCCAAGTGCCGTGCCGATCGACCACGCGGGAGCAGCGACGAGAATGGCGCCGTACGTATAATACGGATTCAGCCAGCCCGGGCGCGCAATTGTGATGCCGAACAGTTCATCCGTCACATCGTAACCAATGAGAAAACGGTGGAAAAACGGCGTGTCCGGTGAAAAACGCTGGGCAAGCGCACAGCTCATCAGCAGATACCGCGCATTGGCGATGAGCGTAATGATGGCGACCTGCAGATAGCCTGCATTGGCGGCAATCAGTGTAAAGGCGGCGTATTCTCCGGCGGAAGCATTGTTAAAAAGACTGGCGAGAAAGCCCTGAAAAGGACTAAGACCTGCCTTACGCGCCGCAATGCCGAGCGAAAACGAGACCGCAAAATAGCCAAGCCCGATCGGAATACCATCGCGGATTCCGTTGATCAGAACCTGGCGGGAAAATGAATAAGATTTTTGTGAACTCATAAAAAAATACTTCCTTCTCCTGCATAAAAATCAGATTGCTACGTGCTTTGCACTCTCGCAATCTTCTGGTGAAAATTATAGCAAGTTTCGACAGGTTCGTAAACTCTTATTTTGCGCTTGTTCGTTTCCCTCAGCCACCGCTTACGCCTGCGTTTCTAAGGCTGTTGAACTGGATTGTATAAAATTATGTACAAAAACAGAAGATAAAGCTTGAAAATAGAAGAAAAATCCATTAATATTTATGTATACAAAAAACATTACCGAAGGTGGTGCTTACGATGAAACTGCGTGCGCTTGCAAAAATAAATCTTGGTCTCGATGTGACCCGGAAAAGAGAAGACGGTTACCATGAAGTCCGTATGGTAATGCAGACGATCCAGATGTACGATCAGCTGGAAATAAAGGAGAGCAAAGAACCCGGCATAAGGCTTACAACAAATCTGCCGTTCCTGCCGTGCAATGACGGAAATCTCGTATACAAAGCGGCAAAACTTCTGATGGACGAATTTGGCATTCATCAGGGTGTCGATATGAACCTGACAAAATTTATCCCGGTAGCAGCCGGCATGGCGGGCGGAAGCTCCGATGCGGCGGCAGCGCTGGTCGGAATCAACCGTATGTTCCAGCTGGGACTCACAAAACGCCAGCTGATGGAGCGCGGCGTGCAGATCGGCGCGGATGTTCCGTACTGTGTGATGCGCGGTACGGCGCTGGCAGAAGGAATCGGCGAAAAGCTGACATCCCTTCCCGGCGTACCGATGTGCTGCGTGCTGATCGGAAAACCGGGCATCAATGTTTCGACAAAATTTGTCTATGGAAACCTGCATCTTGATGAGGTGACGGAGCATCCGGATATCGACGGCATGGTAGAGGCGATCCGAAATCATGACCTGTACGGCATCACGGACCGCATGGGAAATGTGCTGGAATCCGTGACGTGTCCGGCGTATCCGGTGATCGACGAGATCAAGGCACAGATGATGAAAAACGGTGCGGTCAATGCGATGATGAGCGGCAGCGGCCCGACCGTATTCGGCATTTTCGACGATCCGGACAAGGCAGAATTTGCCCGCGATCAGTTAAAAATAAGCGGACTGTCGAAACAGACATTCCTGACTACAGTATCAAAACCGGGAGGTACAGAGTATGGCAAAAAATGAGTTAGACCTGCAGATGGAGGATTATCAGTACCTTCCACTCCGTGATGTCGTGTTCCGCACGCTGCGCCAGGCGATTCTGCGCGGGGAGTTAAAGCCGGGTGAACGGCTGATGGAGATCCGGCTGGCAAATCAGCTCGGCGTTTCGCGTACCCCGATCCGCGAGGCGATCCGTATGCTGGAGCTGGACGGCCTTGTGATCATGGTACCGCGGAAGGGTGCGCAGGTAGCACAGATCACGGAAAAAGACCTGAACGACGTGCTGGAGGTGCGGCTCGGACTCGAGGAGCTGGCGGTGAAGCTGGCGTGCGAACGGATTACCGAGGCGGAACTGCACAGCCTGTATCAGGCATCACGCAGTTTTGAGAAGCTGCTGGAGACGGAGACAGATGATCTGCAGGAGCTTGCACAGGCGGATGTGGCGTTCCACGATGTGATTTACCAGGCAACGAATAATGAGCGTCTGATCCAGCTGCTGAATAACCTGCGGGAGCAGATGTACCGGTATCGGATCGAATACCTGAAAGACGTAAAATCACGCCGGTCACTGGTGGAAGAGCACGATGCGCTGTATGAGCGGATGAAAAAACGCGATCTTATGGGCGCGCAGAAAATGATCCGCGAGCATATCGAGCGGCAGCAGGAAAGCATTATGCAGACCGTACATCATCAGAATATGGCGGCGGCTGAGGAAAAATAGAGCGTATAAAAATTCGAAAAAAGAACATTCTGTTACGGAGTGAAAAAACTCTGCGGCAGAATGTTTTTTTTCGCCGCGAAACCGGGAGAAATTCACGGAGCGTGTTTCTCCCGGCCGATTTTTATGGAAGGAGAGCGTGCGGCGTGGAGAAGAAAACAAAAATATCATTATCACTGGCGGAAAATGAAAGCATCATCCGCGCATGGTGCGAAAACTGCGATGACATCCAGATCCGTCCGATGAAAATCGGGAAAGCGGGCGGAACCGGCGCGCTGCTGATCTACGTCGAAGCCGCAGTAAGCTGCGTCACCCTGGAAGATTCCGTGATCGGCAAGCTGCTGAACCGTCTGATGGAAGTCCCTGAGGATGAGATTCCGAACTATCTCTCCGAAAACCTGCTCGGAATTTCCGACACGCTGGAATTTAATACCCTCGAGGATGCCTTTGCCTCGATGCTGGCGGGAAACGCCGTTCTCTTTGTGGACGGATACGACCGCGCCGTCAAAATCGGTTCGAAGGGATATCCAAATATGGGAGTCCAGAAGGCCGAATCCGAGAAAGTGCTGCGCGGCTCAAACGAAGGCTTTTCCGATTCCGTCAAAACCAACACGGCACTCGTCCGCAAGCGTCTGCGGACCACTGATCTGAAAGTGGAGGAGATACATTTTGGTGCGCGTTCTGATACGGTTCTGGCTCTGGTGTATGAGAAAGAGCTGATTTATCCGAAATTTCTGGAAAGTGTGAAACAGCAGATTGCCGGCTGGGAAGTGGACGGCGTTTTTGACAGCGGCATGGTCGAGCAGCTCTGCGAACCGCAGTGGAAATCGCCGTTCCCGCGCTTCGAGACGACCGAACGGCCGGACCGCGCGGCGATGGAGATTCTGGACGGAAGAATCCTGCTTTTATGTGATAATTCCCCGGTCGGGATTCTCTTCCCGGCATCATTTGACAGCTTTTTAAAGGTCAGTGAGGACCGGTATCATCATTTTCTGATCGTCTCATTTGAGCGGCTGCTGCGGTATGCGGCGGTCTTTCTCGCCCTGTGGATTTCGGGCGGATACCTGGCTGTCACGGGCTTTCACACGCAGGTGCTTCCGACCAAACTCCTGCTGGCGTTCGCCGAAGCGCGGAAAGGCGTTCCGTTCCCCGGCATTCTGGAAATTCTTCTGATGGAATTTGCTTTTGAACTGATCCGCGAGGCTGGTGTGCGCATGCCGGGGCCGCTTGGCGGGACGATCGGAATTGTGGGCGGACTGATCATCGGAGATGCAGCGGTTTCCGCCAATCTGGTGAGCCCGATGACCGTCGTTGTGGTTGCGGTTTCAGCGCTCTGTTCGCTGGCGATTCCGAACGAAGAGTTCGGTGCGCCGTTCCGGCTGCTGAAATTCGGCTTCATTCTGCTCGGCGGATGGCTCGGCATTTTCGGCATGGCGCTCGGCACGTTTCTTCTCGCAGGTCATCTCGCCGGGCTTATGAGTTTTGGTATTCCCTATCTGATGCCGTTTGTCGGGAAAGGACTTGCGGGCTACCATGCGCCGAAGGATTCCGTATGGCGGCCGCCGCTGCATCAGATGCGGGAGCGGCCGGTCTTTGCAAAGCGCGGTCAGAGAGTGCGGCTGCGGAAAAACAGAAAAGCTGTGGAGCCGGAAGAAAAACAGGAAAGGGGAGAGTGACGCATGTTTTCGGAAAATGACAGAATTTCACAGCGCCAGATGGAACGCCAGATCGTGCTCGTTCTGCTCTGCCCGGCATTCTGGCAGCTCGCAGCGTACGGCGCATCGGACGGCCTGCCCGGTATGGCAGGGATTTTCGTTGGATATGGGCTGCTGGCGGTGTGGTGCATTTATCTCGTGCGCCTTGGCGGGCTTTACTGCCGTCTGGAAAGCGTGATGGGAAAGGCTGGGAAACTCCTTCTGGCAGTGATATATCTGTGTTATCTGCTTTTTCTCGGCGGAACACTGCTTCGCAAAATGGCGTGGCTTGCCGCCGCATATCTGACAGCGGGTGTACCGCAGGAGCTCTGCGGACTGTTTCTGCTTGCGGCCGCCGGGTTTGGTGTCGGCAGTGAAGTACAGAAAAGAGGACGGCTGGCGGAAGCTCTCTATCCGTGGATTGTGGGCGGGATTTTGATTCTGCTTCTGCTGACGGTTCCGCAGATGCATTTTGCTGCGTTTGAGGATGCATGGAAAACGGCAAGGTCTGTTGAAAGTGTGGATAACGGAGCGCTTTTTGGGCGGAATGTGTGGAGAACGCTGGAAAACGGAACGCCGCTCGCTCTGCTGCCGTTTTTACTGGGGCATGTGCAGAAAGAGCACAGGAGTGTCATTCTTCCGGTGACGCAGAGTATCTGGAAAACGGGGCTTCTTGTAATCGCAGGAAGCATGGCGCTGCTCGGCGTTTTCGGCCAGCGCGGCACGGCTGCGGCGCAGGACCCGCTTTTACTATTAATGGCAGGAACGAGCCTGCCGGGTGGATTTCTGGAGCGGTTTGATATTCTGTGGATGGCATTTCTTCTGATGGGACTCTTATTTACGCTTGGAAGTCTGTTGTTTTATGTATCGCTGACGGGAGAAAAAACGGGACTCTGGAAACCACAGAATCCGTATGTGCGGGTCATCGCGGTGCTTCTGGTGTGGCTGCTGTCGTGCGCGGAACGCGGATGGTCGGTCCGGTACGGTTACTTTCCGTTTTTCCTTGCCATCACGGTGCTGCCCGGCTTCTGTCAGAAGCATATGAAAAAACTGCG
>NZ_CDRRUH010000063.1:0-17589 GCF_977045365.1 Fusicatenibacter sp. | reverse complement strand
ATTTTGAAAAGACATCAGAAAAAGACAAGGAAGAAAAAAGAATATGAGTGTAATAGTGTCTTTGATGGGCGGTCTGGGCTTCTTCTTATATGGAATGAAGCTGATGAGTGAAGGACTGCAGAAGGTTGCCGGATCCAAGATGAGAAGCATTCTGGAGGTATTTACGAAGAACCGTGTGATCGGTCTTCTGGTCGGTATTTTCTTTACCGCACTGATTCAGTCCTCCAACGCCACAACGGTTATGGTGGTCAGCTTCGTAAACTCCGGTCTGATGAAACTGGCACAGGCTCCTGGAATTATCCTCGGAGCAAACATCGGTACGACGGTTACCGGACAGCTGATCGCGTTTGACCTTGCGGATATCGCGCCGCTGTTTGTTATCATCGGTGTTCTGATGGTTATGTTCGTAAAGAACAACCTGACGATCAGCCGCCTCGGCGAGGTTATCTTAGGATTTGGTATTCTGTTCATGGGTATCTCCGGTATTTCAGGAGCTCTGAACGAAGCAAAAGAGATCCCGGCAGTTGTCAATGCCCTCGGTTCCCTGACCAATCCGTTTCTTGCGTTCTTAGTCGGCTGGGTGGCTACCGCGATTCTGCAGAGTAACTCTGCAACAGTCGGAATCATCATGCTTCTTGCAAGAGAAGGACTGATGGGACTTCCGGTCTGCCTGTTTATGATGCTTGGATGCAACATCGGATGTACGATGTCTGCCATTCTTGCCAGCTTCGGCTGCAAAAAAGATGCAAAACGTGCGGCATGTGTCCACCTGCTGTTCAACATCTCCGGAACGATTGTCTGCTCCATCATTTTCCTGCTGTTCGGAAATCAGGTGGTTGACTTCTTTATGGGCATCTCCGGAAACGAAGCAGGCCGTATGATCGCAAATGCAAACTCGATCATCAAAGTGTGTCAGGTACTCCTGATGCTGCCGTTTACCCCGCTTCTGGTGAAGGCAACGTACTTTATCATCCGCGGAAACGACGAGGAGGACAAAAAATTCGAGCTTGCCTACATCAGCTCCAAACATGCGATGTCGCCGACAACTGCCGTTCTGCAGGTTGTCCGTGAGATGGAGCGTATGGCACAGATGGCAGAAACCAATCTGATCCGTGCCATGAATACACTGGTAACCCGCGATCAGAAAGAGATTGACGAGGTTTACCGTGTCGAGGAAAACATCAATTTCCTGAACAAAGAGATTACGAACTATCTGGTTCACTTAAATCAGGCATCTCTGCCGACCGCAGACGTTATGCGCATCGGAGCACTGTTCCATGTGGTCAATGATATCGAGCGGATCGGTGACCATGCTGAGAATGTCGCAGATTCTGCCGTGCAGATGACGAATGACAATGTAACCTTCAGCAAGCAGGGTGAGCTGGATCTCTCCGAGATGCTGGATATGGTATTAAAAATTCTCGATGAGTCGATCGAAATGTTTGCAAAGAATGATCTGCAGCACCTGCAGGAGATCATTGATATCGAAAATTCCATCGACCAGGAGGAGCGGGATCTGCAGCAGAAGCATGTGGAGCGTCTGACCCGCAACGAATGTACACCGGAAGCCGGCATGATCTTCTCCGATCTTGTATCCGGACTTGAGCGTGTCGCAGACCATGCAACCAATATTGCATTCTCCATTCTGGATGAAGATCCGGAAGAGAAGGCAGCCCGTGAGGCAGTTGCAGGAGCAGAAAGATAAGAATGGATTAAGAGAATAGGAGAAAAACCCCGAAACATTGGTGTTATGTTTCGGGGCTTTTCTTTCATGCTTATGATGCTTTTTATTTATGGATTCTTTTCACGGGAGAGCAGTCAGTCAGATCGAAGGAGTAGCGGAGGTCAGGGTATTTCCCTCCTCTGCAGAGCGGGACGGACCTGCATTCTGCTGGGAATCGTTCTGCTGATCATTGGAAGAGCTGGTGCTCGTTCCGAGGGTCAGGGAGAAGGTCTTTGTCTCATAGGATCCGTTGTCTGGAACCTGTACTTCCACTTCTACGGTTTCGCCGGCAGAATAATACTGCAGCAGGGATTTCAGCTCGCTGGTGGAGGTGATGGAATGTCCGTCAAAGCTGGTCAGGACGTATCCGGATTTCAGACCTGCATTTTCAGCGGCACCGCCGGAGGTCACTTCGGAGATATAGATGCCGGCCGGCATATTGTATGCCTGCTGGATCTGGCTGCTGACATCGAGGCATTTGATGCCGATCGTTCCCTGATCTTCTGCGGCAACCTTTGTTCTGGTCTGCTCATTCATCAGATTTTCAATGATATCGGAAACACGGGAGATCGGGATTGCATAGCCCATGCCCTCTACCTCTGTAGAAGCAAGCTTTGCGGAGTTGATACCGATGACCTCTCCGTTCATGTTCAGAAGAGCGCCGCCGCTGTTGCCAGGGTTGATGGCTGCATCGGTCTGTAAGTAGGTCTTTCCGGTTGTATCGGTGGAAGAAGTATCTGCCGTTGCTCCATCGGAGCTTCCGTCAGAAGAGGAATCACTGTTGATCACACGGTTTGCAGCACTGATGATGCCGGTAGTGACAGACTGGCCGTAGCCGAGTGCGTTGCCGATCGCAACGACCTGCTCGCCGACCTCAACGGAATCGGAATCGCCCATCGTGGCAACGGCGATGCTGTTCATCGTGTCATCCGGGATCTCGGAGAGCGGAACGGCGATGACGGCAAGGTCATTGTCGGCATCGGTACCTTTGATATTTGCCTTGCAGACCTGATTGTCTACAAAGCTGACAGAAAGAGTATCGGCATCTTCTACTACATGGTTATTGGTGACGATCAGAAGCTCGGTGTCATTCTTTCCGATGATGATACCGGAACCGCAGCTTGTGGTCTCCTCGGTCTGCGGAGTCTGGGCACCGTAACCGAACATGCTGAAGTAGTTCTGTACTTCCTGTACGGACTGGTTTGTGATGGAGACGATCGACGGCATTGCGTTTTTCGCAATCGTGGAAACATCCATCGTTCCGGTGGAAGTGGAGCTTGAGGACGTGGCAGCGGCTTTTAAGAGGCTGCTGTTGGAAGTCGTCTGCTGTGCAGTGGTTGTTGTTGCAGTAGCTGTCGTGCTTCCGGCAAAGTGGTTGACTGCCTGGAAGGTACCGCCGGCAACACCGCCGAACAGAACTGCGCTTAAGGCGATGGCTCCGATTTTCTTTGCAAGCTTAGCAGCTTTTTTATTTTTGGAAGAAGGTTTCTTTCCGTTGAAGCTGTTCTGCTCTGCTGCCATCATGTTCTCATTATTGGTTTCGTTATTGTAGTTGTTTCTGTAGTCCATCATAATAAATACTTCCTTTCTGGTATCTGTATTTTAAACTGTGTTCCGGAATCGGCTTCCGGTTTTGTCGGCTTCCTTTTTTGTTTCTATGCTTTGCAGTATAATGGGAATCTGTGATGGAAATGTAGTAAAAATGTGAAAAAAATAAGTCCTCTGGAAAAGAGAAAAGTGCTACAATAAGAAACAGAAAAATGATCAGGAAATGAGGAAGTAATAATGAATAGAGGAATAACACAGAAACAGTATCTGGAGCTGGTCCCGCCGACGGAGGAGGACGCCCGCTCCAGCCAGATGCGGATACTGGATGCATTAAAAGAGAAAGGAATCACCGCATCATTTACCCTTCCAGCGCTGCAGAAACTGTATCCCATCTGCGATGAGGCAGACTATAACATAACGGTTTCCCTCGCATGGAATGGAAGCGTCTGGCAGGCGGTTGATCTGGAAGCGGGCAATACAGCAGCAGAGCATTACGGCTATGCCGCTGATCTTGGAAGTACGACCGTCGTTGTGCGCCTGGTAAACTGCGGCGACGGCACCGTGCTTGCCGAGGAGAGCGAATACAACCGCCAGACTGCCTATGGAACCGATATTCTGACGAGAATCTTTGCCTGTAAGGATAAACCGGAGGTACTGCAGGACATCCGTGCGTGTACGATGGAGACATTTACACTGCTCTTTGAAAAACTCCGCCAAAAGACAGGAATTGCGCCGTCGGATGTTCTCTCAATGGTCGTATCCGGCAACACAACGATGATCCATTTCCTGCTGGGACTGGATCCGTTCTGTGTCTTTTCATCCCCATACGCCGTGCGTGCGGACCGCGTCGGATTCCTTCCGGCGAAAGAGATGGGATTTCCCATGAAGGGATGTGTCTACTGCGTGCCGGGAAAATCCAATTACCTGGGCGGTGATATATTAAGCGGCATGATCGCAACGGAACTCTATAAAAAAGAAACGATCAGTGTCTTTTTTGATATCGGAACGAACGGCGAGCTTGTCGTCGGAAACCGGGAATTTCTGCTCTGCGGCGCAGGCGCTGCCGGTCCGGCGCTCGAGGGCGGCGTGGTCAAAACCGGCATGCGAGCGGCAGAAGGCGCTGTTGATATGGTAAAAATAGAAGACGGGAAAATCCAGTGCCATGTAATCGGAGAGGGTAAGCCAAAGGGCATCTGCGGTTCCGGCATTATCGATCTGCTCGCGGAATTATTCCTAAATGGATGGATCAACCTGTTCGGCACCCTGCAGCCGGAGCGGTCCGAAAAGATCAAGGAAGACCCGGAGACGGGAGAGTGGTGCGTTGCATATAGTGAAGAGCTGTGCTTCTATCAGAGTGATATCGCCGAATTCCTTCGTACAAAGTCAGCGGCCTACACGATGGTTGAGTACATGATGCGTGAATCCGGCATTTCCATGGAAGAAATTGACCGGTTTTACGCGGCTGGTGCATTTGGAAAGCACGTTTCAAAGGAATCTGCCATCACGATCGGCATGTACCCGGATATGGACCGCAGCCGCCTGATCTGCGCCGGAAATACGTCGCTTGCGGGAGCAGAAAAAATCCTGCTGGATCGGACCTGCATCGACGATATTGACCTCATTCTGGACGAGATGGTCTACATCCAGTTCGGCCAGGTCGCCGATTTCATCTCTATGATGAAAGCGGCCCAGGCAATCCCACACACGGATCTGGAGCTGTTTCCGAGTGTACAGAAGAAGCTCGAAGAAAAACAAAAAGAGAAATAATGGCAATTGCTTGACCGCAGTCGAATCGTGTCATATACTTACTATTGATAATGAGAATCAATAAGGAGTGAAATATATGACACTGAAAGAACTGCCGATCGGCAAAACGGCGACTGTCCGCACAGTAGGAGGAGAGGGCGCGCTGCGGCAGCACTTCCTCGATATGGGAATTATTCCGGGCGCGGAGGTAACGATGGTAAAGTACGCACCGATGGGAGACCCTGTGGAAGTGCGGATTCACAGCTATGAGCTGACCCTCCGCCTCGCCGATGCCGGACGGATTGCCATTGATGAGGTGCGGGACGTCGTAAAAGAAAAAGAACAGCCGAATGCGAGAGCAATCCCGCATCCCGGCTTTGGAGAGGGCGGAAAGTACCACAATAAGGCAGAGGAGCATCCGCTGCCGGAAGGAGAACTGCTGTCCTTTGCACTGGCCGGAAACCAGAACTGCGGCAAGACCACCCTGTTCAACCAATTAACGGGATCCAACCAGCACGTCGGAAACTTCCCAGGCGTGACGGTAGACCGGAAAGACGGTGAAATCCGCGGCCAGAAAAACACGCTGGTCACCGATCTTCCCGGTATTTATTCGATGTCTCCGTATTCGAGCGAGGAGATCGTCACCCGGAACTTTGTCCTGAATGAGCATCCGCGCGGTATCATCAATATTGTAGATGCGACGAATATCGAGCGGAACCTGTATCTGACGATGCAGCTGATGGAACTCGACGTTCCGATGGTACTGGCGCTCAACATGATGGACGAGGTGCGTGAGAACGGCGGTTCCGTACTCGTCAACCAGATGGAAGAGCGTCTCGGCATCCCGGTTATTCCGATTTCCGCCGCAAAAAACGAGGGAATCGAGGAACTGGTGGCGCACGCTGTCCATGTGGCTAAATATCAGGAAAAACCGGGCAGAAAGGACTTCTGTGAGGCGGATGACCACGGCGGCGCCGTCCACCGTGCGCTGCATGCGATCATGCATCTGATCGAGGATCACGCCGCAAGGGCGGATATTCCGGTGCGGTTTGCGGCGAGCAAGCTGGCAGAGGGCGATGCGCTGATCCTGGAGCAGCTGGCCCTCGATGAAAACGAGAAAGAGATGCTCGAGCATATCGTCTGTCAGATGGAGACAGAGCGCGGTCTGGACCGCGCGGCGGCGATTGCGGATATGCGCTTTAATTTTATTGAAAAAGTCTGCCGTGAGACCGTGGTAAAACCAAAAGAGAGCCGCGAGCATGTGCGGAGTACAAAAATTGACCGTGTGCTGACCGGAAAATATACGGCTCTGCCATGTTTTGCCGGGATTATGGCGGCCGTCTTTTTCCTGACGTTCCATGTGATCGGAGCATCGCTGCAGAGTGTGCTGGAGGTTCTGATCGGAAAACTGACCGAGCTCGTGGACAGCGCCATGACAGCATGGGGCGTCAATCCGGTGCTTCATTCCCTTGTGATTGACGGTATTTTTAACGGCGTCGGAAGTGTCTTAAGCTTCCTTCCGATCATCGTCACCCTGTTCTTCTTCCTTTCCATTCTGGAGGACAGCGGCTACATGGCGCGCGTGGCATTTGTGATGGATAAGCTGCTCCGGAAAATCGGCCTCTCCGGCCGCAGTATCGTGCCGATGCTGGTCGGCTTTGGCTGTACCGTGCCGGGCGTCATGGCGAGCCGCACCCTGCCTTCCGAGCGTGACCGGAAAATGACGATCCTTTTAACTCCATTTATGAGCTGTTCGGCAAAACTCCCGATTTATGCATTCTTCACCGCCGCATTCTTCCCGAAATACAGTGCCCTTGTGATGGTACTCCTGTATTTCGGCGGTATCTTCATGGCCGTCCTGATGGCGATGCTGATGCAGGGAACCTTATTCCAGGGCGAAGCCGTTCCGTTCGTGATGGAACTTCCGAACTACCGTATGCCGGGGGCAAAAAATGTCGGACAGCTTTTGTGGGATAAGGCAAAAGACTTCCTGCAGCGGGCGTTCACCGTCATTTTCATTGCCACGATTGCGATCTGGTTTCTGCAGACCTTCGGAACGCATCTCAATGTCGTGGAGGATTCCAAGGACAGCATTCTCGCCGTGGTTTCCGGCCGTCTTGCCCCGGTTTTTCGGCCGCTTGGATTTGGTGACTGGAGAGTATCGACCGCCCTTCTGACCGGATTTATGGCAAAGGAGAGCGTCGTCTCTACACTTTCCGTACTGTTCGGCACGACCGCGCAGCTGACCGAAATCCTGACACCGGTTTCCGCATTAAGCCTTCTGGTTTTCTGCCTTCTCTATACGCCGTGCGTGGCGGCAGTCGCTTCCATCAAGCGGGAGCTTGGCGGCAGATGGGCAGCCGTCGTTGTCGTTTCCCAGTGCGTGATTGCCTGGCTGGCAGCCTTTGTCGTACATGGCTTTGCACTGCTGTTTGGCATGTAATAAAAGAACGTTAAATAAGAAAAGCTCTCCAGAACAGAAAACGCAAAATTCTGATCTGCAGAGCTTTTTGTATATGGCCAGCAAAAGAAAACGCCGGTTTTAAATTTTTCGTATCACATGCTTTAAAATTCCTGTCTTGTGGAGCAGGAAAATCGAGCAGTCCATAAACAAATGGGCAAGAAAGGTGCTCAAAATGACACCATTTGATTTCAGCAGAAATCCGACATGGAAGCCATACCAGCACACGAAGCCGGAGTAGGCGCTTATGATGACAAGAAGCGGCAGATTTTCCACCACGCTTCGCATCGTTTCAAGAAAACTCTTGACTGTAAAGTCAAAATACAGGAAGCGGCCGACCGTCAGTGTCAGGAAATAGAGAATCAGGCCGTCGTAATTCGTGTCCTCGTAGATAAAGCGGATGTACAGGAGAATCAGTACAATATAAAATACCGAAATCAGCCGCACCGATGCTTTCTGCTCCGGCTCAAGATGCGTGAGCTTTACGAGAATCACATCGAGCCAGCTCGTCAGAAAGACGGAGAGCACGATAAAGACAAGAAGCACCACATCCTGATATTTTTCCCAGTACATCGAAATCTGCGGCAGACGCTCATCGATAATGTAATAGAGGGAGAGGAAGAGAAGAATCGAAGTGCCGGAGAAAACCAGCTCATAAAAGCTTTCCACAATCTGATACTGCCTGCGCTGGTGTTTCTTCCGGCGTATTTTTTTCGCTTTTTCTTCTGTCTCCTCTTTTAGCTGCCGCTGCATCTGCAATTTTGCAATCAGAAGCACAAGGGCAAGCACCAGAATCAGGCCGAGCAGTGAGACAAGCAGAAAACTGCCCACATTGGCGGGATCAAAATAGTGAAGAATATAGTATCGTTTCAAATAAAATCACCTCTTCTGGAAATTCTTTTTTGATTTCTCTTCACTTTAGTACCAAATCCGGAAAAAGTAAAGTACAAAAATGAGAACAGAAAGAAAGTGCCTGATAAAAAATGACCGAAATGGAGAGAATAAAGTGATCGAAGCGTGACAGGGAAGAAAAGATAAAAGCCAGTCAAACTCAGTCAAAACAGGTCTGGAAAACGGAAAAATCCGTCATAAAACTCTAAAGTTATGCAAATGCGACAAAAAGAACATGTAAAATTCATGAAATATTAATGATTGATTTTGAATGAATATGACGATATAATAAGCCAATAAAAGCAAACACGATCAAAATAAAGCAGGAGGGAAATATGATTTACACAGTGACATTCAATCCGTCTCTGGACTACATTGTATCGGTGGAAGACTTCAAGCTCGGCCTTACCAACCGCACAAGCTCCGAGCTGATGCTTCCGGGCGGAAAAGGAATCAACGTATCGACCGTACTTGGAAACCTTGGAATTGAGAGCACAGCGCTCGGATTTCTGGCAGGCTTTACCGGAAAAGAAATCGCCGGACGGCTCGACCAGATGGGAATTAAAAACGGCTGCATCTGGCTGGAAGAAGGCTATTCCCGTATCAACGTCAAATTAAAGAGTATTGACGGAACCGAGATCAACGGACAGGGACCTGAAATCCCGGAGAAAAAAGTAGAAGAGCTGATGAAACAGCTTTCCGCACTTGGAGAGGACGACGTTCTCTTCCTCGCAGGCAGCATCCCGTCATCCATGGCAGACGATGCCTACCAGAAAATTATGGAAATGCTCGACGGCAGGGGCGTCCGCATCGTCGTAGACGCGACCCGCGATCTGCTGATGAAGGTTCTGTCGTACCACCCGTTCCTCATCAAGCCGAACAATCACGAGCTTGGCGAGATTTTCGGTGTGGAATTAAAGACAAGAGAGTCGGTTGTTCCGTATGCAAAACAGCTGCAGGAAAAGGGCGCGCAGAACGTTCTGGTTTCCATGGCAGGCGAAGGAGCCGTTCTCGTTGCCGCATCCGGTGAGGTCTTTGAAGCTCCGGCTCCGAAAGGAAAACTTATCAACGGTGTCGGCGCTGGCGACTCGATGGTAGCCGGATTTATGGCAGGCTACATGGAAAAAGAAGATTACCTCCACGCGTTCCATATGGGAATCGCAGCGGGAAGTGCAAGTGCTTTTTCTGAAAACCTTGCAACCCGGGAGGAAATAGCATCTGTCTACGAACAGATTACAAAATAAAAGGGAGGACGTCTCATGAGAATCACAGATTTGCTGGACATCCGCAGCATTGCACTGGATGCCGCACCGAAAAGCAAACAGGAAACGCTTGACGCAGCCGTAGCGCTGATGGTCAAAAGCGGAAAGATCACAGACGAAGATGCGTACCGCGCACAGGTTTACGCAAGAGAAGAAGAGAGCACCACAGGAATCGGAGAGGGAATTGCGATTCCGCACGGAAAATGTGATGCAGTAAACAAACCGGGCCTTGCAGCCATGGTTATCCCGAACGGCGTTGATTTTGATTCTCTCGATGGAGAGCCGGTCACCCTGCTGTTCCTCATCGCAGCGCCGAACACGAAAGACAACGTTCACCTTGATGTGTTAAGTAAACTTTCCATGATGCTGATGGATGAAGAGTTCACCAAGAGCCTTCGAAGCGCAAAGACATCGGAAGAGTTCCTTGCCATTATCGACCGCGCCGATGAAGAGAAAAAGAGCGTGGACGAGCGCCTGGCAGAGCCTGCAGAGGCAAAAGAAAATCAGGTAAAAATCCTTGCTGTTACTTCCTGCCCGACCGGTATTGCCCACACTTACATGGCTGCTGAGGGAATCGAGAAAGCAGCGAAAGCAAAAGGATGCTTCGTAAAAATCGAGACACGAGGCTCCGGCGGAGCGAAAAACGTGCTGACTGCACAGGAAATCGCCGATGCTGACTGCATCATCGTTGCAGCCGACGCACAGGTTCCGATGGACCGTTTCGACGGAAAGAAAGTCATTCAGCGCCAGGTATCCGACGGTATCAGCAAAGCAGATGAGCTGATCGAGCTTGCGATGTCCGGAAACGCACCGGTTTACAAGAGCGGCAATGCACAGGCAGCTGCGGCAAGCACGAAGAAGAACAGCGGCGGTATCGGCCACCAGCTGTATACCCAGCTGATGAACGGCGTTTCCCATATGCTTCCGTTCGTTGTCGGAGGCGGTATCCTGATCGCAATCGCATTCCTGATCGACGGACTTCTTGTTGATATGAACTCCCTTGATGCCGCAGCCAGATCAAACTTCGGTACGATTACCCCGGCTGCAGCGATGTTCAAACAGATCGGCGGCGTGGCATTCGGCTTCATGCTCCCAGTTCTTGCAGGCTACATCGCCATGGCAATCGGCGACCGGCCAGCACTTGCCCTTGGTTTTGTCGGCGGTATGATGGCATCAATCGGAACCTCCGGTTTCCTTGGAGCACTCGTTGCCGGTTTTGCAGCAGGCTACATTATCCTTGGCCTCCGCAAAGCATGTGAGAAACTTCCGGAAGCACTCGAAAAGATTGCACCGGTTCTGATTTACCCGGTAGTCGGTATTCTTGCGATGGGACTTCTGATGCTCTTCGTGGTAGAACCGGTTATGGGAACTGTCAATACGGCACTGAACAACGGTCTTGCTTCCATGGGCGGATCCAGCAAGCTGGTTCTTGGCATGATCCTCGGCGGCATGATGGCGATCGACATGGGCGGCCCGTTCAACAAAGCAGCTTACGTATTTGGATCAGCAGCCATCGCAGCAGGAAACTACGATATCATGGCATCCGTTATGATCGGCGGTATGGTTCCTCCGTGTGCGATTGCACTTGCAACCCTGCTGTTCAAAGATAAATTTACAAAAGAAGAAAGAGAATCCGGTCCGACCAACTTCATCATGGGACTCGCCTTCATCACCGAGGGTGCGATTCCATTCGCGGCAGCAGACCCGATCCACGTTCTTCCATCCTGCATCATCGGCTCCGGCCTCGCAGGTGCGCTCTCCATGGCATTTGGCTGTACCTTAATGGCACCGCACGGCGGCATCTTCGTTGTACCGGTTATGGGAAATGCGCTGCTTTACCTGGTGGCACTTGTCATCGGAACAGTGGTATCCGCAGTTCTGCTTGGAGTTTTAAAGAAAAAAACTGCATAAAAGAATGGAAAAAAGACAGAAAACAAGGTAAAATAAAAATATCAAATATCCTATGGGAGGAAAAAATCATGAAAGAATTTAAGTATGTTGTAACAGATCCAGAAGGAATCCACGCTCGTCCGGCAGGAATGCTTGTAAAAGCAGTCAAAGAATTTTCCTGTGACATCAAGATCGCAAAAGACGGAAAAGCCATGAACTGCAAAGCCATCTTCGGCATCATGGGACTGGCTGTAAAACAGGGCGAAGAAGTTACCCTGACCTTCGACGGAGCAGATGAAGATGCTGCATACGAAGCAATCAGCAATTTCATGAAAGAAAACTTATAATCATTTCGCAGTGATACAGACGGAGCGTGTTTGAAAAATTTCTAATCTTAGGAAAATCTTTTTGAACACGCTCCGGCTGTCTGGAAAGAAAATTCGGATATCGAGAACAAAGGTGGAGAAAACTTATGCAGATTTATCAGGGAAAAAGCGTATTTTCCGGCATTGCGATCGGAAAGATCCGCGTATACAAAAAAAATGAGCGTCAGGTAAAACGTATGAAAGTGGAAAATCCGGATGCGGAGATGGCACGGTTTGAGGAAGCAAAGGCAAAAGGAATCGCACAGCTCGGCGTTCTGTATGAAAAAGCATGCAAAGAGGTCGGCGAGGCCAATGCAGCGATCTTCGAAGTGCATCAGATGATGATGGAGGATGACGGCTACAATGAGTCCGTCGAGAACATCATCAAAAGCCAGGGCGTCAACGCCGAGTATGCGGTTGCAACGACGGGCGACAACTTTGCGCAGATGTTTTCTGCCATGGACGACGACTACATGAGAGAGCGCGCGGCGGACGTAAAGGATATTTCCGAGCGTCTGATTTCCATCTTAAACGGAGACGACGCTGACACATCCTTAAACGACGAACCGGCGATCATCGTGGCAGATGACCTTGCACCGTCAGAGACGGTACAGATGGATAAGGACAAGGTTCTTTCTTTTGTTACCGTACACGGTTCTTTAAATTCCCATACCGCTATCCTTGCAAGAACCATGGCGATTCCGGCACTGGTCGGAACACCGCTTCCGCTGGACGAGAGCGTAGACGGAAAGCTCGGCATCGTGGACGGATCCGACGGAACCATCTATGTGGATCCGGACGAGGAGACTCTTGCTGTCATGCAGAAGCACCGCGCCGAGGAGGAGGAAAAGAAAAAACTGCTCCTCACCTTAAAGGGAAAAGAGAATATTACACTGGACGGACAGAAAATTCTGCTGTATGCTAATATCGGAAACATCAAAGACCTTGCGGCTGTCATGCAGAACGATGCGGGCGGTATCGGCCTGTTCCGAAGCGAGTTTATCTATCTGGAGCAGGATCACTATCCAACCGAGGAGGAGCAGTTCCGCATCTACAAACAGGCAGCAGAGACGATGGCGGGAAAACGCGTCATCATCCGTACCCTCGATATCGGTGCTGACAAACAGTGCGACTATTTCGAGATGGAAAAAGAGGAGAACCCGGCACTTGGCTGCCGTGCGATCCGCATCTGCCTGACATGGCCGGAGATCTTCAAGACACAGCTTCGCGCGCTGTTCCGCGCAAGCGCATATGGAAAAATTGCCATTATGTATCCAATGATCACAAGCGTCGGTGAGGTTCGTCAGATCAAAGCGATTGTGGAGGAAGTAAAAGCTTCTCTCGCAGAGCAGGGCATTGAGTACGGAAACCCGGAGCAGGGTATCATGATCGAGACCCCGGCGGCTGCCATCATCAGCGATGAGCTGGCAAAAGAAGTTGATTTCTTCAGTATCGGAACGAATGACCTCAGCCAGTACACCCTCGCGATCGACCGTCAGAACACAAAGCTGGATCCGTTCTTTGATCCGCATCACCCGGCGATCCTGCGCATGATTCAGATGGTTGTGGAGAATGCCCACAAAGCCGGCATCTGGGCCGGTATCTGCGGCGAGCTCGGCGCTGACCAGGAGCTGACAAAAGAGTTCCTCGCGATGGGTGTGGATGAACTCTCCGTTTCTCCGGGAAGCATCCTTCCGCTCCGCAAGATCATTCTGGAAACAAACGTGGCAGAATATAAGGCAGGAAAGAAATGTTAACACAGCAGAGACATGAGATAATCTTGAAACTGTTAAAAGAAAAGGGAAGCATCACCGTGACGGAAGTCCGGGATCTTCTCGATACATCGGAGTCCACGGTACGCCGCGATATCACAGCACTCGACAAGGAGGGCAAGCTGGAAAAGGTATTCGGCGGCGCCGTGGAAGCCGGCCAGAAGGTGACGGCACACGAGTACACCGTTGCGCAGAAAAATGAGCTGAACTGCGACGCCAAACGGAAAATCGCAGAATATGCGGCCTCCCTCATTGAGCCGGACGATTTCATCTTTCTCGACGCGGGAACGACAACGGCGCATATGATCGATTTCATCCGGGCAACCTCCGCCGTTTTCGTGACAAACGCCGTCGCTCACGCACAGCGGCTGGCATCACGCGGGTTTAAGGTCATTCTGGTAGGCGGCGAGCTCAAAAGCTCCACAGAAGCCGTCGTCGGAAACCAGGCAATCCGCACGATCCAGGAGTATCATTTCACCAAAGGCTTTTTCGGAACAAATGGCGTGACAAGAAGAAGCGGCTGCACAACCCCGGACGTCAACGAGGCCGTCACCAAAAAGACCGCCATGGAACAGTGCCGCCAGTGCTACGTCCTCTGCGACGCAAGCAAATTTAACAGCATCAGCTCCGTCACCTTCGCAGACTTCGAAAAACCAATCTTCATCACCGACCGGAAAGTGATCGGATATGAGAATAGCAAACATATCATCGCGTGCGACGAAGAACAGAAATAAAAGGCCAATATCTTACACACACATAAATAGAGAAGAGTCCCTGATCTGCAAAGGAATTGTTTGCAGAGTCAGGGGCTTTTTGTATTCCTTTATAGGAAAAAATATTCAAGAAATATACCATTAATAATAGGTACTTCATGACGTATTTTATCTGCTGTGTGTGAAAAGCGTTTACTGCCGGATATATTCGCTGAAGTCCTGCATCACGCGGTCCATCAGTTCCATGTTCTGGCGGGAGTATTCCAGGGCGCTCTGACCGATCTGGTTAGTCTGATCAATGCCGGCCTGGATATATTCTTCCGTGAAGCGGAAACTGCCAAGTGATGCAATTAATGTGTCGGCGACACTGTCAAACTGGTCGGACGGGGCAATCACGCCGAACAGATCCATGGCACCACGGCTTGGTGTGATGTCAACACCGCCGATTTCATAGGAACCGGCATCGACAATCGATCCCTGGAAAATTCCCTTACAGGGCGCGCCTGTGACGGAAGTGAGGTCAGCTTTCAGCATCGACTCCGAAACGGCATACGGCGACAGAAATGTTGTGACGGGTTGCTCGACGATGTTGGAGAGATTATGGACATCCGCAAAGTTATAGGAAGATCCCATAATCGTGTAGTAGGCCGCTTCATATTCATCGAGCCCGTCAAGGCACGCGGTCAGCGTACCCGGTTTGAGAACAGGGAGGTCACTCAGATAGTCATTTCCGCCGCTCATCGCAAGATATCCGTCCTTTCCTTCCTGACTCTTAAAATACGGTCCAAGCTCTCCGTAAAAGAAAATCTGTGCATCCAGGTTCTGCGGATCATAAGCACGGAAACAGAAGCCTGCATAGGCGCCGCCGGTCTCGATGGTCCAGCCTTTCGGGAGCTGCATCGTAAAGTTGCCGCCGTCGTAGGATTCCAGCGTATACGTGCCGGAAGACGAGGAAGATGATGGAGCAGG
This sequence comes from Fusicatenibacter sp., assembly GCF_977045365.1. Taxonomy (NCBI): domain Bacteria; kingdom Bacillati; phylum Bacillota; class Clostridia; order Lachnospirales; family Lachnospiraceae; genus Fusicatenibacter; species Fusicatenibacter sp. The sequence continues at coordinate 2,249 of NZ_CDRRUH010000063.1, read as the reverse complement.
TGCTACAGAGGATGCATCACCGGAAGATGGCTGGGAACCGGAGTCGCTGGAGGAGGATGGTGATGATGGAAGCGTCACATCCGCAGTATAGGAGTCTGCTGCAAGGCCGCGGATGTTCAGCACCTTCGCAAGATTCAGTAAATGTGTAATTTGCATGGGAAGCCGCATAAGCGCGGGTCTGTGCCAGATGCTCTTGGTATTCTGCAAAGGTGTAGAACAGCTGTTTCGGATAAAACAGGCCGGAGAGGGAAAGACACATTGGGTACTGTGCGAACTCTGCCAAATCGGAAAGAGAAAATTCATCCTCAACCGGACTGGTCTTTAAAATTTCCTCCTGTATCTGGCGCTGGGCGGCGGCATAGGATAAAATGGTGCGCCGGTCAGAAGATGGAATACCGCGGGCGGAAAGAAACGTTTCTAAAAAAGCAGCGTCCATCGTATAGAGCGGGAGTGCGGACAGAATATTCCTGCGTTTTCCGTTCTGGTGGGAATCTGCTACGAGAAAAGCCTGCAAAGCACCCGCCTTATCCGCAAGGTAAATATCCATCAGCGGACTGGCATTCTTTAAGAGTTCTTCGGCCCGCTTCCGGTAATAGGCGACTTCCTCTTTTGATTTTGTCAGGTAATACTTTCCGTCACTGTGAAAACCGCTGATCGCTTCGCCGGTCAGCGCCGCCGGGCCGGATACCTTCAGAAAATGCAGAAATACGTTGTTCTGCACACCTTTTAAGTAGTACGGCGAAATCTGTCCCGTCATATACATCGGAATCCAGCTTTCCAGCCCGAGCATCATTTCGTCAAACGACCGGTCGAGGTTGTGGATCTGGTGGAGATGAAGGCCTTTTTTCAGCATCATCGCCATGCCGAACATCTACTTTTTTGGAAAGTCAGGGTCTTTTGCCATCTCGCTCATCGGCATATCACTGTACATAATCACGGACTCCATTGAGCGCGACAGAACCGTGGCTTTTAAGAAGTCAAGCTCACTTTCCATCATGTCGTGGATGCCGAAGTACGATTTCGAGGTCGGGAGGTGGAACGGCATGGCGGGAGGGAGCTTCAGTTCATCGAAATGGATTGCTTTGATGTATTCATTCAGATCGAAGGCATCAAGCTTCGAAAGAAAATGTGAGACGCTGTCTTCCCGTTTCCCTTTTGCTTCCAGCAGATACGTCTGAAGCTTCTGAAAACGGACGGAAGGATCGGCAAGGGATTCGGCCGTGCAGCCAAAGAGCTCAGCAAGGACAGCTTTTTCTGAGGCGGAATCCATTTCTTTGGCGATATACCCCGCAATTACAGCAGCAAATTTTTCCGGCTCTGCAATCTGGCGGGAGCCGCTGCGGAAACGGAAAATGGTGGAGGTATCGTAGTTCGTGTACTGGCATAGCCGGGAGATGTTGATGTTCAGCAGTGAGATCAACGTATTGAAATTATACCGGAGCTGCTCACGGTCAACAGTGACAAGATCCTCGCAGGAGAGGAAGCTCTCCCGTACTGCATCGGCTGTAAGCGTGGAATTTCCCTTGTGTTCCGAGATCCTGGCAATGGCAGAACAGAGCTGGGAAAAGGCGGAAGAGCGCATATCCGGAACGCGTTCTCCAGAGCGGTAGCGGCTGAGTGTAGCCGCGGACAGACCGGAAAGCTCACTTAATTCTTTCGCCGTGCAGGGAAGCATCTGGATGTATTCGTTTAATTTTTCATGAAAGTTCATTACACACCTCGTTTCTTCTGAAAGACAGGTAATTTCTGTGACTTTATTATACAGGGAAAGTTTTAATGTGTCAGGTTTCATTCCACATTTTCAAAAAATCCCAAAGCTCCGATGGAAGGCGCCCCTTGCGCCAGGCGAGCAGGATTTCCGTTGTAAGGTCTGCGTCCGTGATGGCGCAGGCCTTTAATTGATGGGAAAGCGGCAGCATGGAGGCGGGCAGAAGAGCAATGCCAAGCCCTTTTTCCGCCATCGTCATTGCCGTGCGGGCATCCTCACAGGTCAGATAGATGTCGCAGAACAGACCGGCCTGTTCGAAAGCGGAGAGCATATATTTTCGGTAGCGGTTGGAAAGAATCAGCGGCTGTTCGGCAAGTTCGGTAAGAGAAAGCGTGTCGCGCTCCGCAAAAAGCGGGTGGTCCGGGAGTGCCATGGCGGTGATGCTTTCTTTTAGGAGTGTTTTTGTTTCACAGCCGTTTAAAACGATCGGTGTGCGCAGCGTAGTAAGATCGATCACATGATTTTCCAGCTGATCCTTGAG
>NZ_CDRRUH010000062.1:0-18341 GCF_977045365.1 Fusicatenibacter sp. | reverse complement strand
GCTCTTGCCACTTCCATGGCCTGTGAAACATTTTCCTCCACAATTGCCGAATGAACGTGAAGTGCAAGATAGCCGATTTCATGTTCATCAATCTCGATCTGAAGCCGTTCTTTTAAAAGCTCCCTGATACAGGAAGCAACTTTATACTCTTTGTAAAACATCACACGGATATCGTCGGTGAGCGGATTGCTGATCTGCTCACCGTTCTGAATCCGCCGGACAGCAAAATCCAGGTGATCTGCCATTGGAAAAACGATGGAACGGTCAATTTTTCCAAATTCCTTTTCTGCCTCGTCAAGCACGGCACTCGCCAGCTCCAGGCTGAGCGGAGAAACGCCCTGTACAATGGTTCTGGCATTTCCTCTCTCCGTCATCTCTGTCAGGGAATAAATGCGGGCATCGTCTCCCGGCTGCACACGCTGTCCCGTTTTTTTTCCAAACGCAATTCCTTTTCCCATGACCAGATATTCCCGGTTATTTTCTTCTTCCACACCAATAAATGAATTGTGGTTCAGTGTTTTTGCTATCCTGTACATTCTTCTCACCCGTTTTTAAGGCACAGCTTACGCGAGAATCTCAATCGCAAATAAAGGATCTCCTGCTTTTACCGGTCCGTCTGCCAAAAGACGGATTCTCTGGTTCTCCTCCAGCTCTGTGCAAAGAACCGGTGACGTAACCGACGGCGCATGTGTTTTCAGATATTCCAGATCCAGCTTCAGCATCGGATCACCTTTTTTCACGGTCTGGCCGCTTTCTACCAGTGCCTCAAATCCCTCTCCGTTCAGTTTTACTGTATCAATTCCGACATGAATCAGAAGGCTGACCCCGGAATCAGTTACAAATCCAATCGCATGTTTTGTGTCAAAAACAAACGCAACTTCTCCGTCCTCCGGAGCACGCACATAAGGATCTTCCGGTGTTACAACAGCGCCGTCTCCCATCATCTTTTCCGCAAATGCTTCGTCCGGCGCAGTAGAAAGATCTGCTGCCAGTCCGCTCATCGGACTGCAGACAGTAATAGTATCCACAACCTTCTGTTCTTTTGTTTCCTGCGCTGGCTCCGCCTCTTTTTTGGCTGGTGCATTTTCTGCTTCCGCATACGTATTCGGAGCTTTTTCCAGATAATCCTCTAAATTTGATTTTATCACAGTTACGTTTGGTCCGTAAATAACCTGTACGCCATTTCCTTTATGCACAACGCCAGATGCTCCTGTCGCCTTTAAAATACTATCGCTGACTCTCGCCGCATCATGAACCGTACAGCGCAGTCTTGTTGCACAGCAGTCCACATCCGAAATATTTTTCTTTCCGCCAAGACCTCTTGTGATTGCTTCACTCATGGCATCCTCCGATGCTGCCCCATCGTTCTGCGCTTCTTTTCTGGCATTTACATCTGCTTTCGTATAAAGCTTGGTTTCTACATCATCATCCTCACGACCCGGTGTCTTAAAATCAAACTTTTTAATCATGAATTTGAAGATAAAATAGTACAGGAAGAAATAAAGAATGCCGACCGGAATCACCCTCATCCAGCTTGTCTTTTCATTTCCCTGCAAAATACCGAACAGGAAGAAGTCCAGAAGTCCGCCGGAAAAGGTAAGACCTACTGCGATATTCAGGATGTGTGCGATCATATAAGCTGTTCCCGCAAGAATAACCTGCACGACAAACAACGCCGGCGCAACAAACAGGAACGAGAATTCCAGCGGTTCTGTGATACCGGTTGCCATACACGCAAGTGCTGCGGAAAGAAGCAGACCGCCTGCCGCTTTTTTCTTCTCCGGTTTCGCACAATGGTACATGGCAAGTGCTGCTCCCGGAAGTCCGAAAATCATAAAAATAAATTCTCCGGAGAAATATCTCGTTGCATCTGCACTGAAATGTGCGACATTCGCAGAATCCGCAAGCTGTGCGAAGAAAATATTCTGTCCGCCCTGCACCATCTGTCCTGCCACTTCCATGGTACCTCCGACTGCTGTCTGCCAGAAAGGCATATAAAATACGTGATGCAGACCAAATGGAATCAGAGCTCGTTTAATCAGACCGAAAATCAGCGTTCCGACATAGCCGGAGCCGGTTACCAGGCCACCCAGCGCATAAATGCCGTTCTGTACAACCGGCCATACAAAATACATTAAAATTCCCACAAACATATAGACGATCGTAGAAATAATCGGCACAAAACGAGTACCTCCAAAGAAAGAAAGTGCATTCGGAAGCTGGATCCGGTAAAAACGATTATGAAGTGCAGCGACTCCAAGACCGACAATAATACCGCCAAACACACCCATCTGCAGCGACTGAATACCGCAGACAGAAGTGATGGTTCCTTCCAGAACGGATTCTGCAATTTCTCCGTTTTCCAGAATCTGACCTGTAATGGTCAGCATTGCGTTGATTGCTGTATTCATAACGAAATATGCAATAACGGCTGACAGGGCAGAAACCTCTTTTTCCTTCTTTGCCATACCAATTGCAACACCTACCGCAAAGATCAGAGGCAGGTTATCAAACACAGCACTTCCTACCTTGTTCATGATCACCAGCAGTGCATGAAGAATTGTGCCGTTGCCGAGCAAGCTTGTCAGCCCGTACGTTTCAATCGTGGTTGCATTGGTAAATGAGCTTCCGATTCCCAGTAAAAGTCCGGCTACCGGAAGGATTGCGATCGGGAGCATAAAGCTTCTTCCCACTCGCTGCAGAACACTAAAAATTTTGTCCTTCATTTTTTTACTCCTTGTGTAGTTTATACTTTTTACAAGAAGAGTTTCTGCGGTTTTGCATCTTTTTAGCCGGTCTGTACTCTTTTTCTGAAACAGAGTACAAAAAAGAGACACTAACCCACATAAACAATTCCTGTTATGTATAGTTAATGCCTCCAAAAATCGAGTTACACACTACAACTGTAGTTGAATATAGCACAGATAAATCTCTTTTGTCAAGTCAGTTCTTATTATTCCAGCTTTTTTATTTTTACTCATTTTTCATATTTTTATGCATCTATTTTGTGCACAATAGCTAATCAACATCTTTTTTCTGAAATGTCATAAATTCAAGATCTTCCTGTTTCCATAGTTGTGCAGGCACATGCAATACTTCTTTTTGAGCAAACAATGGTATACTTGTTCCTTCTTTCTGGAAAACCCGAAGAGATGTACCACCATCAGCAAAAGCTTTGTTTTCTATATGAACAAATGTCATTCCCTCATATACTTCTTTACTTTCAATATCCTGCCACCGGCCTTCCGGAAGATACAGTTCATATTCATCTCTGTCAAATCCGGGTGAAATAAGCAATGCATCACCAAGCATATAAGACAGATTCTGTGTCTTTGCGATTGGATCTTTCGGATATTCCATCACAAGCGGACGAATCATTGGAATACCAGACTGATGACTCTGGCAGGCTGTGTGATAAAGATATGGCACAAGTCGATGTCTGAAGTTAATCCATTTTTTTACTTCTTTTAATGCCATATCTCCATACTGCCATGGTTCCCGCGGTGTTTTACCGTGCGCTCTGGATAATGGCATCCACAATCCCATCTGCACAGAGGAAAGGTAATCTTCTACATTCGGACGCTCCTCATTTCCGATATAACCTGTATTATAAAATCCGCCAAGATCATAACCCCAGAAAGATACACCAGACATAGCCATCCCAAGTCCGGCCTGAAGGATTGCACTGTGACTTGCTTTATCACTGGAAGAATCTCCTGCCCATGCTGCCGGGATCGTATGAGAACCCACATACCCACTGCGTCCCCAAAGCATTGGCAATTCCCCACGTTCGTCGCAAATTTCTTTCATCCATGTGTAAATATTTTTTGCATACAGATACGTCAGAAGATTATGTCCTTCTCGCCCGCTCATGCCATTGTAAAATACAACATCTTCAGGTACTGCTTCAGAGAAATCTGTTTTTATCACTGATACACCCATTCTGACGATTTTTTTCACACGTTCCTCATACCATGCCAGAAATTCCGGATTCGTGAAATCAAAGCAGGCACACAAAAACTCTGAATCTGCAGTCGCTTTAAACATTGCAGGATGCCCTTCTTTATTTTTTATAAAAAATCCACGTTCTGCCAGTTCCTTAAATGCCGGCGAATCTTCCTGCAAGTACGGATAATTCCAAAGACTTAAATGTATGTTCTTTTTATTTAATTCTTTAATCATTTCTTCCGGTTCAGGGAAACGTTCTGTATCCCATTCCCATACACCAGACATATCCTGCCTCTGCCAGCCATCGATATGAATTACATCGATACCTATTCCAAATTTTTCAGCATCAGCAACAACATCCTCGACTTCTTTACGGCTCATATAAGAGCATTTTGACATCCAGAAACCAAAAGCCCACTGTGGAATCATAGGTATCTGCCCTGTAATCTGCAAATACTGCTGCAACAGCTTCTTATAGTCTTTGCTTTCTTCTGCCAGGAAAATATAATCCAGAATAGGATCGTCACTGCCCATCTGATAACTGATCCATGATGAAGCACCCATATCAAATGATGAACGCGTAAATGTATTTAACAATACTGAATATCCCCGGCTGCTTGTAAAATACGGATGACTTTTATATGAATCCTCCGTATTAGTAGACAATGCATCTTTTTGCCAACACTCTATTCTTTGTCCACGTTTATTAAAATGTGTAAACTTCTCTCCAAATCCCCAAAATTGCTCATCGGAGAATAATACAAACTGCTCAAATGAGGCTATACTTTTTCCAGATGCATCTACTCTAAATCCTGTTGGAAGCTGTTTCCACCGGTTATCGACATTAGTGTCAAAAGCCTGTTCTTTCGTCAATAATTTTCCATTCTGATATATGGACATTTCCCAGTAGTTTTTTGAAAAATGAAGACTTAACTGATTTGTTTCATATATATACAGATCTTCATTTTCTGTAAATTCTGCATTTTTTGTTTCAAACTCCGATTCAGGTACATCTTCGACTACCGTCTGTCTGTGGCTTTTTGCAGTCATCTCCGGCACCATCACAAATCTGAATACCGATGGTGTCAAAAATGTAATACGAACTGTGGCTATACGGTCTTTCCATGTACGTACCAAAAAATGTATTCCATCTTCTTTGGCACACACTGATTCAATTTTTGTGAGAAAATCATACTCATCTGAAAAAATTGTTCTTCGCTCCCCACATTGTGGATTATATTGTGTTTCTTCTTCATTAGACATATATTGTCCCCCTCTGGTTTTTATTATTTTTAGTCAAAATGTATAATCGGTAACGTTTTCGTATTCAACATATCATAAATTTGTATATTTTTAAATATCTTTTTTTACCAATACTGACCGCCTCAGCTTTGAAAATAATAGTAGTAAAATTTAAGCCAATTTCTTCGCAATAAGGTAAAATAAAAGAACGGTACCTTTTATTGCACCGTCCTTTTTGTCAACATTTGTTTTATACTGTTTTTACGCTCTTAACCGGAATTTCTGGATGTCCTTTGCATTATTCACACGCTCAATTTCAGCGCCGAGTCCACGGAGCTTTCCGTCGAAGTCCTCGTATCCGCGCAGAATGTATACAATATCATCCACCACGGTAACACCCTCTGCTGCAAGACCTGCAATAACAAGTGCTGCTCCGGCGCGAAGATCCGGTGCGGAAACCTCTGCTCCGGTAAATTTCTCTACGCCGTCGATGATCGCCGTGTTGCCTTCTACTTTAATACAGGCGCCCATACGTGCCAGCTCATCCGCATATTTAAAACGATTTTCAAAAATACTCTCTGTTACAATACTCGTACCGTTTGCCAGTGCCAGTGTAACCGCAATCTGCGGCTGCATATCGGTCGGGTAACCCGGATACGGCTGTGTCTTTACGTGTGTTCTGCCCAGACGTTTGCTTGCGCTCACACGGATGGAATCGTCAAACTCTTCTACGTCGCAGCCAATCTCCTCGAGCTTTGCGGTTGTTGCTTCCAGATGCTTTGGAATCACGTTTTTAATCAGCACATCGCCCTTTGTAGCTGCTGCTGCAAACATATACGTACCTGCCTCGATCATATCCGGTACGACCGCATAGCTGGTTCCGTGCAGGGTATCGACACCCTTGATCCGGATCACATCGGTTCCTGCTCCTTTGATGTTTGCTCCCATGCTGTTCAGGAAGTTCGCCACATCGACAACGTGCGGCTCTTTCGCTGCATTCTCAATCGTTGTATTTCCTCTTGCCATCGAAGCTGCCATCATGATGTTGATGGTGGCTCCAACGGAAACCATATCCAGGAAAATGTGGCTTCCATGCAGATCTGCCGCACTTGCCACGATTGCGCCATGACGGATGCTTACCTCAGCACCGAGTGCGCGGAATCCCTTTAAATGCTGGTCGATCGGACGGCTTCCAATGTTACATCCGCCCGGAAGCGGAACTTCCGCTCTTTTGTATTTTCCAAGCAGCGCGCCTAAAAGATAATAAGACGCACGGATTTTTTTGATATATTCATAATCAACGCTCAGATCTCCGATGGTTGCTGCATTGATCCGCACGGTATGGCGGTCGATGCGGTCCACGGTGGCTCCGATCTCTGCGATTGCTTCCAGAAGTACATTAATATCACTGACATCCGGCAGGTTTTCGATCAGGACCGTCTCATCGGTCATCGTTGCTGCCGTAAGAATTGCAAGCGCCGCGTTTTTTGCTCCCCCGATTTCCACTTCGCCCACAAGAGGATTTCCACCTCTGATGACATACTGTTCCATATATTCACCTCAAATTTTCTTTCTCATACTTAACGAGTGTGTTTTATCCAATATCTAACGAATCAAAGTCTTTTTCCTGTTTTTTTACACACTCCAGATACGCTGAAACGCACTGCTCCCCGCAGTTATTTTTCAGTCTCCCCTTATCTTAACTCAAATCTAATACTTTGTAAATCAATTTTAATACATTCTGTGCTATTTCCGTCTTTTTCCATCGTTTCCGGTCAGGAATATTCAGAGAAACATTATATGTAATTTCTAACTATCAGAACATTTCCCTTATTATGATATAATCGTATGTTTTCAAAATTTCCCTGAATATTCCACCAATTCTGTTTTACATGCCGATCTGCTCGCGGAGCGCCAGGATCGTGCCCTGGATATCCCTTCCGCTCTCGTCAACCGTAATTTCGGCATACTGCTCATATAATTTACTTCTCTCATCGTAGAGATCCTTCAGCGTCTGGCCCTCTTTCAGCACGACGCCGCGTCCTTTCAGGTTTCCGAGACGTTTCGCCAGATCCTCATACGACAGCTTCAGGTAAACGATGGTTCCAATTTCTTTAAAATGCTCCATCGCCTCTTTTCCGTAAATGGCACTGCCGCCCGGCGCGATGACGCTTTTGTTGGCTTCCAGTGTCGCATTGACTTCATTCTCAATCGCAAGAAAGCCTTCATTTCCTTCATCCGCAATGATCTCGCGCAGAAGACGTTTCTCCCGATGCTGGATCACAAGATCCGTATCAATAAACTCATATCCCAACACCTTTGCAAGAATAACACCAACGCTGCTTTTGCCGGCTCCCGGCATTCCTATTAAGATAATATTCTGTTTATTCAAGATTTATTCCTCCTGCTGTCTCGTAAATTTTTCTCTATCCTATCTCTGCAGATTCGTTCCGCCCTGCTTCATGATCTGCTCGATCTCTGTTTCGCTCGCCACATTGGCATCGTGCTGGATCATTAGCTTTAAGACACTTGCGGAAATCGCAAAGTCGATGGCTTTCTGCGGCTCAAAATCATGAAGCATCGCATGGATCAGTCCCGCGCCAAATGCATCACCGGCTCCGACTGCCTCAAAGCTGTGTACTTTATGAACCGGGCTCTCGTAGAATTTTCCGTCTTTCAGGTAAATTCCCATCCAGTCGCCGTCCTCCACGGTGTAGAGATTGCGCAGCACACTCGCAACCGCTTTGCAGTTCGGGAACTGCTTCTGGATTTCCAGCATGCCCTCTTTGTAAGACTCGATCTGCTCAATGCCGCGCGACATATCTCCGTCGTACGCCGGAATGCCAAGTGATGATTCAAAATCCTCATCGTTTGCAACGCAGACATCCACATACGCCATCAGACGGCGCATAACGCGCTGTGCGTCCTTCGTGGACCACATTTTTCCGCGGTAGTTCAGATCACATACCACCTGGATTTTTTTCTCTCTGCAGAGCGCCAGAGCGTTCTCCAGCGCTTTTTCAATCTCCGCGCTGATGGCAGGCGTGATACCGGAAAAATAAAAGAAATCTACGCCATCAAGCAGTTTTTCCCAGTCAAATTCCTCTGCCTTTGCCATTGCAATTGCGCTGTAAGCGCGGTCATAAACCACGCTCGTCGGGCGGATATTCGTTCCCTTTTCAAAATAGTAAATACCGACGCGTCCGCCGCCCCGCAGCACACGGGATGTATCGACGCCGAACCGGCGGATCTCATTGACGGCTGCCTGTCCCACCTGGTGCTCCGGCACTTTTGTCACGTACGAAACATCGTCCCCGAGTGTCGCCAGGGAAACCGCAACATTCGCCTCCGCGCCGCCGTAATTGGCCTCAAATGTATCTGCCTGTAAAATTTTCAGATGCTCCGGTGTTTTCAGACGCAGCATCACTTCTCCAAAAGTAAGTACCTTCATACTAAAATTCCTTCCAAAAGCAATTTGCTCTTTTGTCTCAATACCTCTTTATCTTACGCTGTTTTCCCCACGGACGCAAGAAAAACCTGCGGACACCACCCCCGTTTTCCATCGCAGAAAAGCACAAAAAAAGCGGCTTTCTGTTTCGCTTCAGAAAGCCTCTTTTCGTGTATTTCATTATTCTTTTACTGCTCCCAGTGTAATACCGGTTACAAAGTATTTCTGCAGGAACGGATATACAATCAGCATAGGAACAAGGGCGATGAATACCTTTGCTGCCTCCAGAGATTTGTTGGAGTTCTGTGCTAACTGCTGATACTGCTCTGCGGTCAGGGTTACGCCTACCGGGATCTGAACGGAGATCTGACGGATGTAGGTCTGTAACGGATAGTTCGTCTCCTTGTTCATTAATACCAGGCCCTGGAAATACTCGTTCCAGTAACCAACAGATGTGAAGAGGACGATGGTTGCGATAACCGGTTTGGAACACGGAACTACGATCTGCCACAGGATACGCCACGGGCCGGCACCGTCTACACGGGCTGCCTCCTCAAGGTCTCCCGGGATACCGCGGAAGAAGTTCATCATAAGGAGTACGTTGAATACCGGAACAGAACCAGCCAGAACCAGCGCTGCCATGGTATCGATCATGCCATAGTTTTTAACGGTGATGAACCACGGAATAGTACCACCATTGAACAGCATACAGAATACCAGGATCCACATCAGGACGTTTCTCGGTTTGTACTCTGTTTTGCTCTTTGCCAGCGGATAGGACATCATGATCAGGACAACCATGGTCCATACGGTTCCGATGACAACTCGTTTGATGGAAATCCAGAAGGAATTCCAGAATGCGGAATCACCCATAATCAGGCTGTAGGATTTTACGTTTGATCCGATCGGGTAAATCGTTACAAGACCACCCTCAGCGGCTGCTTTTGAAGAAATAGATACGCAGAACGTATACCATAACGGATAAAAACAGCTGAATGCCAGGAGAATCAGGATGATAGCATTTATGACTTTAAACGCTTTGCTGCCAAAACTCTTGCTTTCTATCATAATTTCTGCCCTCCTTAGAAAATCTTGTAATCAGCAAACTTGTAAGCACAAACATAAGAAGTAACAACCAGCACGAAGCTGACAACAGATTTAAAGAGACCTGCTGCAGTAGCCAGCGAGAACTGCATGTTTGTAATACCAATACGGTATACGTATGTATCGATGATATCACCAGTTTCAATAACCAGCTGGTTGTACATGTTGAATACCTGGTCGAAACCTGCATTCAGAACGTTGCCCATTGCCAGTGTGGTCAGAAGAACGATGGTCGGAACCAGTCCCGGGATGGTGATGTGCCATACACGTTTCCAGCGGCTTGCGCCGTCGATTGCAGCTGCCTCGTAAAGGCTCGGGCTGATGCCGGTCAGCGCTGCAAGATAAATAACTGCGTTGTAACCGAACTCTTTCCATACATCAGTTCCGATCAGTAACTGACGGAAGATGCCAGGCATGGTCATCGGAAGAACGGTATCCGTTGCACCCATTGCGCTGCGGACCGTGTTGAAAATTCCGTTTGCGCCAAGGATATTGGTGATGATGTTTGCAAGGATAACCCAGGATACGAAGTGCGGCAGATATACGATCGTCTGAACCGTCTTTTTGAACTTCATATTCTTTACCTCATTCAGCAGCAGTGCGAACACCAGAGGAATGATGATATTCAGGATAACCTTTGCGATTGCAATAATCAGAGTATTGACAAGTGCCCGTTTTGCATCCGGGATAACGGTCAGGTATTTAAACCATTTCAAACCTACCCACGGAGAGCCGAACCATCCTTTGCTCGGATTGTAATCCTGGAATGCCATTACAATACCAACCATCGGAACGATAGAAAACATAAACAGCCAGATATAACCCGGCAGAACCATTAACGTATAGTGAAAGGAATTTGACAGCCCGAGATGGCCTTTTTTCTTCTTCACGGCAAGCTCCTCCTTTGATGTCATTTTTTTAAAGTAGTGGGGTACAGGCTTTCCTGTACCCCACCCTCCACATCATACATTTACATTAGTTACTCAGCCAGGTAATCTTTTACCAGCTCAAGGATCTGATCACCACCCTGTACATGCCAGTCGGTGCAGAACTGATCCCACTCGTCAAGGCTCTTCGCACCAGTGATGAACTGAAGGATACTCTTGTCTTCCAGGTCAGAAATCTGGGTCCAGTAGGTATCCATTCCGTCGATGGTGTAGTACAGTTCAGAATAGATCTTGTGATCCGGCTCAAGTGTTGCGTATGGACGATCACCAATCAGCAGTGCATAGAATCTGTTGAACTGTCCGTTGTTGGTGTTGACATCCATATCGGTTACTGCCAGATCTCTGGATCCGTCATAGTCCTCAGAGATAACGTCTTTCAGAGTTGCGGCATCGTTTGCCAGGTTCTTGTACAGACCGTTGAATTTGCTTCCGCCCTGCTGATAATCATCTGCGCTTGCTTCGCCTTTGATGATTCCCATCAGTGCATCATACTCATACTCGCACTCATCGGTAGCTGCCATACAGTTACGCAGCGGATACCAGCCGATTGCTACAGAAGTATCGAAGGTAGACTCATCACGAACGAGTACGTTGTTCATGATAACAATGGCTTTCTTCACATCATCCGATGCGTTTTTGTTTACCATAGTATAAGTGGTTCCAACGTCTTTCATATGAATATTCCACTCACCGTCTTTGGTGTACAGCGGATATGCCTGCCAGTTTGCATTGTTATCGTTACGGAAGGAATCCGGGTTTCCGTATCCAAGGCTCCACCATGGTCCCATGAAGATACCGCAGGTTCCGTTCTTAACATTGTTTGCATTGTCGCCGTTGGTTGTGGTTCCAACCTCCGGGTTGATGAGGCCTTTTTCATACCAGTCATGTAAGGTGGTAAGGGCTTCTTTCATTTCATCTGTTGTAGTTCCCCAGTACAGTTCGCCGGAATCATCTTTCAGAAAATATCCCGGTGTTGCATTGAATGCCTGATATACAGCATCGAAACCGTATCCGTTGTTGGAGGAGTTCAGGAAGTTGGAGTAGGTTCTTCCGCCGTTATCAATACCTGCGATTGCATAATCCGGGCTGAGACCTGCGTCTTTAAATTTCTGAGCTACTTCGCCGAGTTCATCTACGGTCTTCGGAACTTCCAGTCCTAACTGATCCAGCCAGTCCTGACGGATAAAGTACAGGTAAACACCATCGGTATCTACCGATATGTTTGGCAGTGCACAGAAGGTTCCGTCTACGGTTGCATTGTTGATCGCACGTCCTTCGGTAGTCTCGATGATTTCTTTTACCTGTTTGGATGCGTACTGGTTGAACTCCGGCCAGAGGTCTGCAAGAAGATCTGCTCTTGCTGCCTGTACCAGGTAGTTACGGGTTGGTGCAACGACTGCATCCGGAAGGGAAGCAGATGCGATTGCCAGAGATACTTTCTGCTGGAAGTCAGATGCATTACCTGCAGTCCAGTCGCAGACAACTTTGATGTTGTAGTTATCCAGAAGGTATCTGGTGTACTGGTTGTTATCTACGGAATCGCCGTCCGGAAGTGTGGTATCCTTCGGGTCGATCTGATATCCATAATGTACTTCTACGACATGATCAAATTTTGCAAACGCACGATCGTCATTTTCACCCGGTACTGCATCATCTGCTTCATCAGCTGCTGCAACCCAGTCACCAGAACCTGCTGCATCGCCGGAGCCGCTGTCCGATGAGGTATCCTTTGCTTCATCGCCGCCTGCCGTACTTGATGCTGTTGTGCCGCTGCTCTTGCTGTTTGTGTCAGAACTGTCTCCTCCAGTGCTGCCACATGCTACCAGGCTTACGATCATGGTACTTGCCAGTAATGCAGAAATTACTTTCTTTTTCATTTGGTGTCCTCCTTGTGATTTACGTTCTTTTTGCGTGCTCCGTTGTTGCTTTTGTCCAGGCTTACGAAGAATCCATTGTTTTTAATCATACGTTTTGCCTAAAACTTTCACATTTTCGTCACACTTTTTATGCAATGATTATACCTCTCTTCCACCCGTTTTGACAAGCATTTTTTATGTATTTTTCACAATTTATTTCGTTTTTTTAATTCATATTGTCGATTTTGTACACTATTTTAAAATTTATAGTCAATCTTGACTTTTTCTTTTTCGTTATTCTTTTATCTATTGACGGATTTTTTGTGCTTTTTCCGTCACTTTGTATATTCCTCGTATTTTCAGACATTTTACCTGCAGAGCCTTCTACCGGCAGTTCCCTCCGAATGCCGGGCAGCACAATAAAAAAGAACCTCTTATCTCTCCCCGGGAATACTTCTTTCCGGAAACATAAGAGGTTCTTTTTCTTTTTTTGTTCTTTATTCTGCTTTTTTCTTCTCTTTTGGAATAATAATATTTAGTACAATCGCCGCAACAGCTGCCGGAACAATACCGGAGCCGCCGAAAATCAGCTGGATATAATAAGGAAGCTCAGAAGTTGCTCCCGCTGTGGAACCAAGGCCGTAGCCAAGACCCAGTGCAACAGAAACGATCGTGATCTCACGGCTCGTAATCGGCTCTTTTGTGATGAGCTGGATACCGGAAACCAGAATTGACGCAAACATCATAACGGCTGCACCGCCGAGTACGGACTGCGGCATAATGGATACAAATGCTGCAATCTTCGGGCAGAGTCCGCAGAGGATCAGGAAAATGGCTCCGCAGGAAAGTGCCATACGGTTTACGATTTTTGTCATCGAAATAATGCCGACGTTCTGTGCAAAAGAAGTATTCGGGAGAACGCCAAGTGCTGCTGCAAAGCTGGATCCGAGACCGTCGCAGATGATACCGCCGGAAAGCTCAGAATCGGTTGCCTCGCGGTCCATACCGCTCTCTACGCAGGCGCAGATATCGCCGACCGTCTCAACGGTTGTTACGATGAACATGATCGCTACCGGGAGAATTGCCTCCACACGGAAGACTGGTTTTACCTCAGCCAGTTTTCCAAAGCCTGCAATACCAGGGAGTGCGAACCAGGACGCATCTTTTACCTGCTGGAAATTGACAACCCAGGAATATGTATAGGAAACAGTGCTTCCATCCTCAAGAACCGCCGTTCCGGTATGCGGCAGAACCATGGTCATAATAATAGCTACCACGTAGCCGACTAAAATACCGATCAGAATTGAAGCCGTGCTTAAGATTCCCTTCGGATTTGTAAAGTGCTTCAGTGCCAGCGTTACAATCAGAACGACCATACCAAGGAACAGGTTCTGTATGGAACCGTAATCGTTCGTTCCGGAACCGCCGCAGAGATAATTGATTCCAACCGGAATCAGCGAAAGACCGATCGCCATAACGACACAGCCGGTAACAACCGACGGGAAAAATTTACGAAGCGGCTTTAAACAGACGCCAAGCACGCCCTCAAACAGACCGCCGACAATTGTCGCACCAAGGATAGCGCCGTACGTCAGCGCGCCCTGTCCCAGCACGGCTGTCACGCTCTTGAATACGCCGAGGAATCCAGAAGATGTACCCATAACAATCGGCACTTTACCGCCGATCGGTCCAATCGAAAACATCTGTACCAGTGTTACAATACCGGCTACTGTCATTGCATTCTGCAAAAGAGCCGTACGAAGTGCACCGTAGCCCGCATCCGCCGTCAGACCGCACGCTCCCATGATGATCAGAAGCGGGGTGAGGTTTCCTACGAACATCGCCATTACGTGCTGCAATCCAAGCGGAATCGCCTGCTTCAGCGGAATCCGTCCTTCAAAGGTGTACGGGGTTCCCATAGCTGAACTTTTTTCTTTTTTCATTGCTTTTCTCCTGCTTTTGTAGATTTGGGCTGCCTTGCCTTTCGGTATGGAATATGCCCTGCACAGCCGGAATTTTTCCGGCAAAGCGTCCTTGTTTTTTCTTATAGATACTTATAAGTTTTTCTTTTTAAACAAGTCTTCTTCATAAGCTGTGCTTTTATGTAAAAAGATTATCATGTTTCTTTTTTCCCGTCAACCCGCATCTTGTACAGAATTCCATAAAAAGGAGACACCGGTCTGTGTTCCTCATCTCACAGATCAATGTCTCCTTGTTTTCTTCCTTCAATTTAAGCGTTCTGGAAATCCTCAATCGCTTTTACGGTGCGGTTATATTCTTCCGTCACCTTCTGCATCAGATCATCCGTCTCGGTCTCCTGCAGCGGTCTTAACCGCTCGGTCAGCTCGGCGCTTGGCTCGTACAGATTTTTAAAACCAAGATTCTGGCACACGCCTTTTAATGTATGAGCTGCACGGAATGCAACCTCAATATTTCCGTCCGCCAGTGCCTGGCAAAGCTCCTGATAGCTCGGATCCTGAGGAAATTTTAAAATGATCCGCTGAATCAGAGATTCACTGCGAAGCCGCTGAACGGTTTCCTCGTAATCTGCTCCCATCTGCATGTAGCAATCTTTTAATGTCATCTTCTCTTCCTCTTCCCTGTATGCAAATTCATTACATATTAATGCAAACAAGTTCTTTATCAATACATAAATAATTATATTTCTCACGCAAGCTCTTGTCAACTTCTGCTTTTCATTATTTTTGCATTATTTTTGTTTACTATACGCTCTATTTCTGAACATAAAATATCTTTTTTCTTACGTTTTTATCTTACCTGTATATTGCATTTATGCATAATAATACAACTTACTCGAATATTCTGTCGTTTCATTCACACGGTACCGCGTGAAAGTCTATTTTTTCTGTCTAGTCTCGTTGCAAAATGTAATGTTTTTTGTACCCTGTAATTTTCGTTATTTTTCTATGTTTCTTCTATCTTTTATGCAAAAAGGGACCCCCGGTCTTAGCCGGAGATCCCTTTGGATTTTTCAAAATCGGATTAGCAGATTCCCTGAGCCATCATAGCGTCAGCTACTTTCTCAAAGCCTGCGATGTTAGCGCCCATAACATAGTCGCCCTCATGGCCGTAACGTTTTGCAGCATCAGCCATGTTGTGTGTGATGTTGATCATGATATTTTTCAGTTTTGCATCAACTTCATCGAAGGTCCAGGACAGACGCTCGGAGTTCTGGGACATCTCGAGTGCGGATGTTGCAACACCACCTGCATTTGCAGCCTTTCCAGGTGCGAAGATTACGCCGTGCTCCTGCAGATATTTGGTTGCTTCCAGAGTAGTAGGCATGTTAGCGCCCTCGCATACTGCAGTGCATCCGTTCTCAACAAGTGCTTTTGCATCCTCAAGCAGCAGCTCGTTCTGAGTTGCGCAAGGAAGAGCAAGGTCTGCTTTTACAACCCATACGCCGCGTCCTTCGTGGTACTCGGAGTTTGGACGATATTTCTTGTACTCGGTCAGACGGGCACGGTTTACTTCTTTGATTTCTTTTAATGCAGCTACATCGATTCCGTCTGGATCGTAAACCCATCCGTTGGAGTCAGAGCAGGTGAGAACTTTCACACCAAGCTGAGTAGCTTTCTCGATTGCATAGATTGCAACGTTTCCGGAACCGGATACACAAGCGGTCTTGCCTGCGATGTCGATGCCGTTCAGTTTCAGCAGCTCCTGGGTCAGGTACAGCAGTCCGTATCCGGTAGCCTCTGTTCTTGCTAAAGATCCGCCGTAGCTTAAACCTTTACCAGTCAGAACGCCTTCGTATACGCCGCGGATTCTCTTGTACTGTCCGAACATGAAGCCGATCTCTCTTGCGCCTGTTCCGATGTCACCAGCCGGTACGTCGGTGTCTGCGCCGATATATTTGCAAAGCTCTGTCATAAAGCTCTGGCAGAATGCCATGATCTCTCTGTCAGATTTTCCTTTCGGATCGAAGTCAGAACCACCTTTACCTCCGCCGATCGGAAGGCTGGTCAGTGAGTTTTTGAATACCTGCTCGAATCCCAGGAATTTGATAATACCAATATTTACAGAAGGATGCAGACGGATTCCTCCTTTGTAAGGTCCGATTGCACTGTTAAACTGTACACGATATCCGGTGTTTACATGAGCCTGTCCTTTATCGTCTACCCACGGCACACGGAATTTGATCTGACGCTCTGGCTCTACCATTCTCTCCAGAAGAGCAACTTTTCTGTATTTTTCCTCGTTTGCTTCAATAACAGGGCGAAGAGATTCCAGAACCTCTTTGACTGCCTGATGGAATTCCGGTTCAGCTGGGTTTTTTGCAACTACGGACTCAATAACCTCATCTACGTATGACATGTTAGTTTCCTCCTTGAAATTTCTCCCTTAATGTAGTGCAGAAAGATTTCTTTAAAAGATCCATCTGCGGTTCTCATCAGCCTTAAAGCGTGGAGAAAATCATTTCCGCACTCTCTCGCGTCTCCGGTGGATTCTCCCGTCCTCCGGATCACTTAATTTTATAAGGTCAACGATTGGTTGATATTATAGCATAAAATATCCGGTTTCTGCAATATTTCACGCAAAAAATTTCTAATAAATCATGATTTTGTAGCGTTTTCTAATATTTACTCAGTATTTTTGTCGATTTTGTATATTTTTACCGAAAGTACCATAAAATTTCGCATGCTGATTCTTTAGAAAATAAAGATTAGCGGCGGTTTTTTGTTTTTATATTAGGTGTTTTCGATTTTTTCTTCACGCTCCAGCCAAAGGTTCCCTGCTTTTTCCCGACTCCAAAGTACTCTCCGTGGGAATACACAATCGGTTTCGCGCGGTTCAGATCGAAGCGGCCGTGCTCATCCATGTATGCCTCATCCGCATGGACAGCCACAACTTTTGCAAGAAACATGTGATGCGAGCCCAGTTCGAGCACCTGCTCCACTTTACACTCGATATTAACCGGCGACTCCCCGATCATCGGTGCGGAAATCTCCTCCGCCTCGACTTTCGTCAGTTTCATCTCTTTGAACTTATCCACATCTCTTCCCGAGCGCACGCCGCAGTAGTCGGTCGCATAGCAGAGGTCCTCCGTCGTCAGGTTGATGACGAACGCACCGCTCTCTTTGATCATCTGATAGCTGTAGCGTTCCGGCCGCACCGAGATCGATACCATCGGAGGATTCGTACACACCGTGCCGGCCCAGGCAACGGTGATGATGTTGTCCTCCCCGTTCTTTCCGCGCACCGACACCATGACCGCCGGCAGCGGATACAGCATATTTCCCGCTTTCCATGTCTGTTTTCCCATTCTTATTTCTTTCCTTTCCTCTTTTTCACCCTTTTATGACCGAAAAAAGCGTGCCCCGGATCTGTTTTCAGGCCCGGAACCACGCTTTTTTATTTTTTCTGTTTTTACTGATTCTGCAGCGCCATCATAAATGCCGGAATCAGCTGTTTCTTTCTCGACACAACACCCTTCAGCTCGCAGCTGACCTCGTTGACCGGAAGATCCTCAAAAGCTTTTTCGATGACTTCCTTTGCCCCGCTTCCATAATACAGAAGCTCTGTAGATTCTTCTATAATATTGGTCAGCATAAAGAATACCATCTCGATGCCGTGTTTTCCGCACTCGCTTTCCATCTGCGGCAGAAGCTGTTCCTTGATGGATTCCAGCTCGCCCGCATCGAGGGATGTAATCTGGCCGACACCAAACGTAACATCGCCCATGATGAATTTTTTGAAATCCTGGTAGAAAATCTCCTCCGGAGATTTATCCTTCAGATTGCTTCCTGCGCGGAACATTTCGGATGCAAACTC
>NZ_CDRRUH010000061.1:0-18492 GCF_977045365.1 Fusicatenibacter sp. | reverse complement strand
AAGTTGAAAAAGTAGTGGTCCCACTTCCGGAAGAGGATCAGATCTGTCCGGTATGTGGTACGCAGATGGTCCTGATCGGCGAGGAATATGTCCGCCGGGAACTGGAATTCATTCCTGCCACCTGTAAGGTGATCGAATACTACAGCCAGAGCTACGGATGCCCCTCCTGCAAGGAAGGACTCGGCGATACAGAAAAGCCTGTGATTGTAAAGTCTCAGGTTCCGCCGGCTCTGCTTGGAAAAGGACCTGCATCAGCATCTGCCGCTGCATGGACTATGTACCAGAAATATGCCAACGGGCTTCCACTTTACCGGCAGGAAAAGGACTGGAAGCAGTATGGGGCGCAGATCAGCCGGACCACCCTTGCCAACTGGATCATCTACTGTTCACAGAACTATTTTCAGCCAATGTACGATTACTTTCATCGGGAGCTGCTGAAACGTAGTTTTGCGATGGCAGATGAGACGCGGGTCCAGGTATTGAAAGAAGAAGGACGCAGGGCACAGACCCAGTCATTCATGTGGCTGTTCCGAAGCGGTGAGGACGGACTTGCGGAGATCATCCTGTATGGCTGTTCCCCGACCAGGAACGGCAGCCATGCAAAGGAGTTTCTGGAAGGCTGCAGCGGATATCTGGAAATGGACGGCTATCAGGGTTATAACAATCTGCCTGGGATCAGGCGCTGCTCCTGTTGGGCACATATCCGCCGATACTTTATCGACGCTGTTCCCAAAGGGAAGCAGTATGACTACAGCCAGCCTGCAGTACAGGGAGTCCAGTACTGCAATCGGTTGTTTGCCATTGAAGACTCCATTAACAAAAAGTATCCCGGTAATTATGAAAAGCGGAAACAACTGCGTCTCGAGAAGGAAAAACCTGTTCTGGAGGCTTTCTGGTCGTGGCTTGACCAGCAAAAGCCCGTCCGGAATACCCGGCTGGATAAAGCCGTGAATTATGTTCTCAACAGGCGTGATATAGCGGAAACCTATCTGGAAGACGGGCGGTGCAGCTTTACCAATAATCTCAGTGAGAATGCGATCCGTCCCTTCGCAGTGGGGCGAAAAAACTGGCTGTTCAGCAGTTCCGTGGACGGAGCGAATGCCAGCGCAGTAGTCTACACAATGGTTGAGATGGCCAAAGCACATGGGCTGAACATCTACGGATATCTTAAATTTCTGCTGGAGCACCGACCGAGTAAAAATATGACCGATGAACAGCTGGCGGAACTGGCACCTTGGAGTGAAAAACTCCAATCTATCAAAAATCGCATGTGAATTATAGTGAATTACTCCAACTCGCAAAGGGCTGGAGTAATCTTGTATCTAACCGCATTATTATTTGGCGCTTACGAAAAAGGAACAATTCGGAACCTTTTTCTTATGTACAAAAAATAAAAGAAAAAAAGATTGAAAAAGCCATAAAGTTATAGTATAATCGAAAACGAAAGTTCATGAAAAATGAAAGAAGGAAGTATATGAACATACAAAAACAAGATATTCTGAACAGCCTGATGAAAGAACCATTCATCAACCAGCGCATTCTCGCCGCGCAGACCGGCCATTCGCTTGGTATCGTTAATCGTTCTGTCAAAGAGCTGATTTCGGAAGGATACCTGGATGAAGAGATCCGCCCAACGGAAAAAGCGCTGAATGAAGCAAAAGAAAAAGCGCCGAAAAACGCGATCATCCTTGCTGCCGGATTTGGCATGCGGATGGTTCCGATTAATACGGAAACACCGAAGGGTCTTCTGGAAATCAAAGGAGAGCGGCTGATTGAGCGGACGATCCGCCAGCTGCATGAAGTTGGTATCACAGAAATTTACGTTGTAGTCGGATTTATGAAAGAGCAGTATGAGTATCTGATCGATGAGTACGGCGTAGAATTGATCGTCACACCGGACTACGCATCAAAAAACAATCTGCATTCCCTGAAAAAGGCAGTAGGCCATTTATCGAACAGCTACATCATTCCATGCGATATCTGGTGTGAGAAAAATCCGTACAGCGGACAGGAATTATACTCCTGGTACATGGTGAGCGATCTGGTGGATGATGACAGTACCGTCCGCGTAAACCGGAAGCAGGAGCTGGTCGTGCAGAAAGAACAGGCAGGCGGAAACGCCATGATCGGTATCTGCTATCTGCTGGAGGCGGAAGCAGCGATTGTGCGGGAGCGTCTGGAGACGTTTGGAAGAGATTCCCGATATGACGGAGCGTTCTGGGAGGAAACCTTATATGAGAAGGACAGAATGATCGTGACAGCCCGAGTGGTACATGCTGCCGATGCCGTAGAAATCAATACCTATGAGCAGCTGCGGGAGATCGACAGTGATTCCAGCCAGCTGCAGACAGATGCCATTCAGGTAATCTGTCAGGCACTCGGTGCACATCCGAACGAGGTGACAAATATTACCGTCCTGAAGAAAGGAATGACAAACCGATCGTTTTTGTTTTCCTGCAAAGACAAAAAATATATTATGCGAATCCCGGGGGAGGGAACGGATCAGCTGATCAACCGCCGTCAGGAAGCGGCTGTTTATCAGACCATCGCCGGTCGGAAGATCTGCGATGAGATCGCGTATATCAATCCGGAAAATGGTTATAAAATCACGGAATATCTCGAAGGTGCGCGGGTCTGCGATGCAGAAAAGGAAGAAGATCTTCAGAAGTGCATGAAGAAACTACGGGAGTTTCACAGTCAGAAATTAAAAGTGGATCATTCCTTTGAATTGTTCGGACAACTGGAATACTACGAAAGTCTCTGGGAGGGAACGCCGTCGGCATATCAGGATTATGCGAAGACGAAAGAGCATGTGCTTCAATTAAAAAGCTATATCGAGGCGAATGCCGGAGAACGCGTGCTAACCCATATTGATGCCGTGCCGGATAACTTTCTGTTTGTGGAAGCGAATGGACAGGAAGAGATCCGCCTGATTGACTGGGAATATGCCGGAATGCAGGATCCGCATGTGGATATCGCAATGTTCTGTATCTATTCTCTCTACAAAAAAGAGCAGGTGGATCACCTGATTGACCTCTATTTTGAAGGAAACTGTGACGAAAGAACACGCATAAAAATCTACTGCTACATCGCAGTCTGCGGTCTGCTCTGGAGCAACTGGTGCGAGTACAAGCGGAAATTAGGCGTAGAATTTGGAGAATATTCCCTGCGGCAGTACCGCTACGCAAAAGATTATTACAAAATAGTCCAGCAGGAACTGGGAGAGGAAGGAAAAGAAACATGTACAAAGTAGAACGTGCCATTATTATGGCGGCAGGCCTGGGAAACCGGATGAAGCCGGTAACATTAAAAACGCCGAAGCCGCTGGTCCGGGTAAACGGTGTGCGGATGATCGATACCGTCATCGACGGACTGCATAAAAACGGAATTACAGAGATTTATGTGGTAGTCGGTTACCTCAAAGAACAGTTCCAGACGCTGGAAGAGGAGTACCCGGGTCTGAAGCTGATCGACAATCCGTGGTACGATACCTGCAACAACATCGCATCGCTGTATGTGGCGCGGGAACATCTGGAAAATGCCATTATTCTCGACGGCGACCAGATCATTTATCACCCGGAAATTCTGTCTCCGGAGTTTGAGCGGTCCGGTTACAACAGCGTGTGGACAGATGAGGAGACCGACGAGTGGCTGCAGACCGTAGAAAACGGCATCGTAACAGGCTGCAGCAGAAACGGCGGAAAGGGCGGCTGGCAGCTCTACAGCATTTCACGATGGACAGCAGAAGATGGAAAGCGGTTAAAAGACCATCTGGAGCAGGAATTTGAAGAAAAGAAAAACCGTCAGATTTACTGGGATGATGTGGCAATGTTCTGTTACCCCAAAGAGTATCAGCTTGGCATCCGGCCAATGAAGGCGGATGATATCATAGAGGTAGATAATTTCAGCGAACTCGTTGCACTCGATGCATCGTATGCGGATTACGCAGAAAGGGAAGAAAATGAACAGTAAAAATCAAACGAAGAAAAAAGAAATCGACTGGATGATCACATTGGTGCCACTGGCACTGATTATAGCACTCTGCATCGTATTTTTCTTTGCACCGGAACAGTCGAATGTAGTACTTGGCCAGATTCGGTTTCTGTTTGGAGATACCTTTGGAACGTATTACCTGGTGATTGGACTCGGCATTTTCTTTTTATCCCTGTTTCTGGCAGGTTCCAAATACGGAAACATTGTGCTTGGAAAGCCGGATGAGAAACCGAAATATTCCTTCTTTGCCTGGGGCTGTATGATGTTTACCTGCGGTCTGGCAGCAGATATTCTGTTTTATTCGTTCTCTGAGTGGATTTTGTACGCAACAGATCCTCACATCGCAGAACTTGGCAGCATTCAGGACTGGGCAGGCGTATTTCCACTGTTTCACTGGAGCTTTATCCCGTGGGGATTCTATCTGGTACTGGCCGTTGCGTTTGGCTTTATGCTTCATGTAAGAAAACGAAACCGTCAGAAATACAGCGAGGCGTGCCGTCCGATTCTGGGAAAACAGACAGATGGAATTGGCGGCCGTCTGATTGACCTTCTGGCTGTCTTTGCACTGCTGGCCGGAACTGCTACCACTTTTAGTGTGGCAACTCCTCTGATGGCGGAAATCATCGGCGAGTTGTTCCATATGGAAGTCAGCAGAACTGTGATTAATATTATCATTCTTCTGATCACCTGCTGTGTTTATACCTATTCTCTTCTGCATGGATTCAAAGGAATCAGCATTCTGGCCAAGGTGTGCATTTATCTGTTTTTCGGACTCCTTGCCTTCGTCCTGCTGTTTGGGGGAGAGACGCGGTATATTATTGAAACTGGATTTTCTTCTCTTGGAAAAATGATTCAGAACTTTATCGGCTTATCAACGTATACGGACCCGATGCGTACGACAAACTTCCCACAGAACTGGACCATTTATTACTGGGCATACTGGATGGTATGGTGTGTGGCAGCACCGTTCTTCATTGGCAGCATTTCCCGCGGAAGAACCGTGCGCCAGACGATTCTCGGCGGATACGGTTTTGGTGTGGGATCCACGCTTGTCAGCTTTATTATTCTTGGAAATTATTCCATGGGAAAGCAGATTTCAGGTGCAATTGATTTCATTTCGCAGTACAATGAAAGCGGAGACTTATATCATCTGATCGTGTCGATGATCAAAACCATGCCGTGTGCACCGCTGATTATGGTTGTTGTGCTGGTTACGATGGTTGCATTTTATGCGACATCGTTCGATTCCATCGCACTGACGGCATCCTGCTACAGCTACCGGAAACTGGAAGACGGCGAAGAGCCGGCAAAAGGAATTCAGCTGATGTGGTGTATCCTGCTGATCCTGCTTCCGATTGCACTTCTTTTTGCAGAGAGTTCCATGAACAGTCTGCAGTCTGTCAGTATCGTAGCGGCATTTCCGATCGGCATTGTGATCGTGATGATTGCGGTCAGCTTCTTAAAAGATGCAAAACTGTATTTAGAAGAATTGCAGGGAGGAAAAGCGCATGGAGAGGAGAAAAAAGAGAATCGTTAAACTGACAGCATTTTTGTTTCTGCTTGCGGCATCCATTTTTGTGATGCCGCAAAAGGCGTTTGCGGACGAAAATGAGGATGTCACATTGCCGACGGGCGATATTAAACCCATGGAACCACAGCCGGATGAGTCCGAGATTGATACATACGGGATCGATGAAGGCGATGAGTTCAGCGGAACGGAGTATGAACTGTATACGGTTCTGGAGAATCGTGTGAAAGAAGCAATGCGGGAGGGAAATGAATGGGTATCCATTAAAGATTTAAAAATAAGAAGGGATACCTATGACTTAAGCTTTTATTATGGCTATTCGCCGTATTTTCCGAGCGATACGTATAATAGAATTATTGCCTGGTATGGTGATGCATACTATACAAGTTTGAGGATTACCAATACATTCGGAACACCGGAAGAAACCAAACAGATTTTTAATGCAGTGGATGAGAAACTGGCGTCCATCTATAAACTGGTGAACAATTCCATGACAGATGAGCAGAAGGCGCTTGTAATTCACGATTATCTGGTATCGCATGCAGAGTATGATCTGAATTATAAGAATTATACCAGTTATGGTGTGCTGATGGATGGAAGAGGTGTGTGTCAGTCGTATGCATTGGCCTATATGTATATTCTGAATCATCTGGGAATCGAAACACATCTGGTTTCAAGCCGTTCTATGAATCATGCGTGGAATGCTGTAAAAATGGATGGCCAGTATTATAATGTGGATTGTACCTTTGACGATCCGATTTATGACCGTTTCGGGCAGGCAAGACATACATATTTCTTAAGAAGTACAGAAGAAATGGAAGAGCTGGGACATACCTTTGATAATAAACTGTATGAATGTACAAGTACAAAGTACAGCTCATCATTCTGGAGAGCTGCGAATTCCCCGGTGTACTTTCAGAATAAAAATGCTTATTACATAAAATGGGGAAGTCTGCGCCGTTGCAATCTGACTGACAGTACAGAAGAGACATTGAGTCAGACAGAGAGTTTCCGAGATACACTTGCACAAAAAGATAATGCTCTGTATTATTGCTCAAAGCAGAATATCTATGAATATTCACTGGAAGACACTACTGAAACAGTTATTATAAATCTTGCAGATCAGTCGATCGCTGGAACGATCTCAGGTGTGCGGAAAGAAAAAAATGAGCTGGAATTTATGGTATACAATGCGGATGATGGTTCGTCAACGCTGTACAGTGCAGAGTTTGAAGATGAGCCGATTGCAGACGGCTGGTATCAGGATGACAACGGGAAATGGTTTTATTATAAAAATGGCACATATCTGACCGGCTGGCAGTGGATTGATAAAAACTGGTATCGGCTGGGAGATGATGGTGTTATGAAAACCGGCTGGCAGAAAATCGGTAATATCTGGTACTATCTGAATAAGAACGGAGCTATGCAGAAAGGCTGGCAGGAGATCAACGGAAACTGGTATTATATGAATGACAGCGGAGCGATGATGACCGGATGGAAGAAAATCGATGGTAAATGGTACTATCTGAACACAAACGGTGCCATGCAGGTTTCCCAGTTAATTGAAGATATTTACTATGTAAATGCAAATGGAGCCATGGCTGTATCAGAATGGAAAAAGCTGGATGATGTCTGGCATTACTTTGGAAGTGACGGCAGTATGGTAAAAACTGGATGGAAATTCATAGATAACGAATGGTACTGCTTCAAAAACGGAAAAATGCAGGCAAACTGCTGGATCGGTGATTATTACGTGTTAAGCAGTGGTAAGATGGCGAAATCCCAATGGATCGGAAACTACTATGTAGGAGATGACGGAAAATGGGTTAGAGACCAGGTAAAAACAGCATAATCAAAAGAGAAGCCCCCTTGACCAGTAAAAACTGGAAGGGGGCTTTTTCGTGTAAAGCTTATTTAAGTTCTCATGGCTCCGTCTGCGCCGACATAATAATTGCCGATCCAGGTATTTGCAGCCATGGCGCCGGATTCGTACATGTAGTACCATTTTCCGTCTACTTTCTGCCAGCCGGTCAGCATATAGCCGGAGGCATTAAAGAGATAATATTTGCCGTTAATTTTTTCCCAGCCGCTCGTGGTGTAAGAACCATCCGCATGGCGGTACCACCATCCCTTACTGTCTTTCTGCCATGCAGGTTTGTAGGAGACAGAGGTGACTTTACCGTTGGCAAAGGTGTAACGGTCATCGTTGATCAGATGAATGCCTTCAAAACCGATGCCTCTTGCATCAAAATAATATTTACCGGTGGAATCACTGTACCAGCGATCGCGGAGCAGGGCACCACTTGCCGATGCACGGTAAGTATTACCGGAAGCATCGGTGAAGATCTGATTGCTGTACATTTGGCCGTTGCTGTCGAAACCGTAATAGGAGCCGTTGATCAGAGCAACTGTGTTTTTCAGAAGTGTACCATTTTTTACATAATAGTAATGACCGGCGACCTGTTTCCATTTATTGTTTTCGAGGGCAAAGAGTGTTCCTCTGTAATCAACAGCATACCAGTTTCCGTCGTTGTCGCAGAAAGCAGTATTTTTCTGCTGTTTACCGTTGATAAAGAACCAGGTAACACCGTTTACTTTATGATAGCCATTGTAGGCGGCACCGCCCGCACCGTAATAGTAGACATCATTATCTTTATGATAAGAATCATGGATGATCAGCCTTCCGTTTGCGTCAGCGCGGTAGTAAGTATTGTTCTGAGCATAAAGATAATTGTTGGTGTAGTCGAATTTTGAAAATTCCTGATTTTCATACATCCGTCCATTGCTGTCAAAAGCGTAAAGGCTGTATCCGATCTGGATAATGTTGCTTGTTACCGGATTTCCATCCATGAAGTAGTACCAGTAATCGTCAATCTTGGACCAGCCATCGGAAGTAATCTCTTTTAGCGTGCCGTTGGAAGAAACGATATAGGTTCTGCCGTTGACCGTTGCAGGGCGATTGGTTTTCAGAACAAAGTTGTAGAAGGTGTATTTCTTTTTATTGATGGTCTGGCGGCCGTTGACAGCCTTTCCGTTGCCGTCAAAGTACATCCAGGATCCGTCCGCTGTCTGCATCCAGGCATTTTTTAAGACGATGCCGTTTTTATCTGCTGCTGAGCATTCTCCATTTGATGTCCACAAAATATCACTGGTCATCATTGCACCATCAGAGTTAAAAAGATAGGTGTTCTTTCCGACCGTGAAAGAGGTATTTTTAATAAGAGTTCCATTGGAAACAAAATACCAGTGTCCGTCTACTTCTGTCCAGCCGTTATAAGGAAGTGCAAGAACACGTCCGTCAGAACCGGAAACATAGTTGCCGTTTTGATACGTGAAAGCGCAGTCTTTCTGCATTTTGCCTTCTGCAAAGTAATACTTGATCTGGCCAATCGTTTTCATTCCAGTGTAAGATTTGCCGTTTTTATCCATACTGTATTTACCGTCAGAAAGATCCTGCATCTGGGTGAAGGTGACATGACCGTCCTTATCAGCAGTATAGGAGACACCTTTCAGGGTAAATGTGGTGCCGGCATACATGTGGCCAGCTTCATCAAAGGCGTAATAGGAATTTCCGATCTGAGTAACGGTGTTAAGCAGTACAGAATGATTGGAAATGTAATACCAGAAACCGTCTACCTTGGTCCATGCATTATTCTTCAAACGGGTTGCGCGGCCGGCGGAATCGGATGCATAATTGACGGGATCATAAAAGGTGAGGGACGAAAAGCAAAATGCACGATTGCACAGCAACTGTCCATAAGTCTCATAAGAATGGTAAGAAAACAGGTACTTTACGCCGTTAATCGTAGTAACGCCGGATACGGGACTTCCATTCTCATCATAATAAACTTTAGCACCATTGACAGAACCCCATGCGTTTACTTTGAGACTGCCGTCGCTGTTTACAAAATATGGTACTCCATTGAAAAATATGGTGGAATTTGTCTGATACATGCTGCCGGATTCGGAAAACAGATACCATTTATTGTTAATCTTAGCTTTGGTGTTTTTCAGGAGTTTGTTATTTCTGATATAATACCAGGAACCATTAGCGTCCACCCATTCCATACCAGGAAAAAGTTCCTGTATTTCTCCAGACGAGAGGGCGATGTAATTATGTCCGTCTACATCGAGGATGCAGGACTTTCTAAGAAAGCCTTTTTCATAATAATATTTTTTACCATCGATAGTCCGAATGCCAGTGTAAGCAATTCCCTCGCTGTCGAAGTAGTATGAAGTACCATCAATCGTTATGTTTTTATCGATGGCAAGCACGCCGCCTTTCTGGGCAAAATAAGTGCTGGAAACAGAATGGTCGTTCGGATCGGTAATGGTAAAACGGGTATTGTTGTACATTTTACCGTCGGACTGGAAACCATAGTAATTTCCGTTGATTTCGGCAATACAGCTTGTCAGAAGTGTATAATCTTTGACATAATAATAGTTATCTTCTGCAAAGGTCCAGCCATTATTTGTCAACTCAACGACAGTGCCATCCATCTGGCAGAGATAAATTTTCTGATCAACGGTAACAGTGGTGTCGGTAATGAGACTCGGAGCATCCCAGAGGTTGTGTGCTGCAAAATAGTAAAGCTTTCCGTCAATTGTCTGGAAGCCACTGCAGGCTTCAAAATCATCTCCAAAATAAAGAATCTGATTATACAGAGTTGGTTCAACAGTTCCTTTTTCTGCTGATAATTCACGAGAACGGCTGAACCAGAAATTCTTTTTCAGATGTCCGTTTTTATCTGCATAATATGTTTTAGCAGAAGGATTCCAGATCGTGACAACACCATTAGTCTGCATCACACCATTGGAATCAAAACAATAATAGTAGTTATCTCCGATTTTTTCAATGCAGTCTTTCAGAATCTTACCATCTTTGACATAACGATAGCCTCTGCAGGAATCAGAGTCAATATAAGTCCAGTCATTATTCTTCAATTCGGTCAGCGTGTAATCATCGTTTGCCCAATAATATTTGCCATCAAAAGAAAAATCACTGTTCCGGCATGGAATGCCGTCAACAACAGCAATCTGGATTCCATTTCGCTCGATCAGGCCAGTATAGGCGGCAGCATCGGAACCGTAGTAGCATTCTTCACCATATTCTGTAGTAGACCAGCAGTCTACACAGAGTGCACCGCCAGGCAGGGCGCGGTAACGATAACTTTTCGTCTCTGTATCGCTGTAATTGTTGATCCATAAGGCACAGTCATCAAGCATATTGCCGTCGTTGTCAAAACCATAATAGACACCATGAATTTTCTTGACACAATAGTAGCACTTATAACCGTTTTCATCAAAATAGCTCTTATCGTACCAGCCATCAATCAGAAGAGAACCATCTTCCTGTGCTCGGAATGTGTGAGAAGTGTAATCAGAAGTGTCATAACTGAATTCTGTATCTTTGACCAGATAACCATGTTCGTTGAAATAGTATTTTTTGCCGTCTATCTCGCGAATTTCATCCTGGTACCAGACACCGTTTTCATCTCTGTAATTTACATTACCGTCATCATCGGTATTCCAGCCGGGAGTAAAATCGTCCTGGGCTGAAACCTCAGATGCATCGGAAATGTCGTCAGAAGCAGTTTCTGCAGAAGCATTTTCAATCTCTGTGCTTTCCGAAAAAGCAGTTTCTGCAGTGTCTGTGTCAGAAGAGGCGGATGTTTCCGGTGAGGGTTCGGAATCAGGGGGATCCGGAATGTTGGAATCCGTTTCGTCCGTAGCATCCTGCGATTCTGCAGTTTCTGTTTCGACGGCATCTTCAGAATCCGAAGAAACGGACTGCTCGAGTACCTGTGAGGATGACGATACGGCAGATGCGTCCATAGCGGAAGCCTGAGCCGTCGTCGGATCCATCAATGCGGTAGCGAGCACAACAGCGGCTACAGTTAAAGATTTTTGAAGTAATTCTTTTTTCTTCAAGTTTGTTTCCCTCCTTCATCGGTGTGAAAACTTATAAAAAGCTATGCCATTATTATACTGCGTACGAATGTAAAATGCATCGCAATATTGCAAAAAAGAAATATTCCTGAAGAAAACCTGGAAAATGTAATGCAGAGGTAAAAGTAATTTGAAGTATAAAATTTTATGCACAGAAAGTCAGAGAAAGGATAGCTTTTCAGCGCAGAAAGTAGTATGATGAAGATACCATATTATAAGGAAAAGGGTTGAATAGAGATGGAGGTGAATAAAATATTTTTAATGAAAAATTTGACCCTTTTAAAACAAGTACAAAAAATGAGGTAAGGGATATGCAGAAAATAAAAAAATATTTTCAAACGACTATCATTGCATTGATGGCACTTGTAATGATGGTGATTTTGACACCGCTTCAGGCGAAAGCAGGAACGGCGGGACACTCCGCAGATGATGCTATCAACTGGGTCAAATCCAAAGTGGGAACAGGACTGGATTATGACGGCGTCTATGGAAATCAGTGTGTTGATCTGATTTGTTATTATTATCAGTATCTTGGTCAGAGATCCCCTGGCGGAAACGGATGCGATTACGCATGGAATGCCCTGCCGTCCGGATGGCAGAGAATTCAGGGTGCACCGCCGCAGAAAGGCGATATTCTGGTGTACTCCGGAAACTCGTCTAATCCGTACGGTCATGTAGCGATTTATGCAGCGGACAGAGAAACATATCATCAGAATTTTAACTCTCATCCATATGTAGAAAAAGTTACTTATAGATACAATGGATTAAGCAATTCCTACTGGGGGGTTATTCGACCGGATTTCAGTACACAGCCGTCGAATAATTTTACTTCGGTTAATGCAACGGAAATAACTACAACAAGTGCAAAGTTAGAGGCAACAACGACCTTAACAAATGTCAGCGAATGCGGATATTACTTTGGAGTCAATGAGAATTATCTGGTTCTTGGTGAAAAAGAAAATCCAAATGGAAATGTATTAAATATGTGGTATACCATGCAGAATTTAACACCGGCAATTACTTATTACTATCAGTTTTACTACATTTCAGGTGGAAACGTTGTATGGAGTGAGAAAAAATCATTTACCACGCAGGGAATTGAACTGATCAGCATAAGTCTTAATTACACAAGTTTGAACCTGAAAGTAGGAGAGGGAAAAGTACTGGAGCCGGTTTATAATCCTTCGAATGCGACAGGTATGAGAGCGTTTAAATTTAAAACCGAAAATGCAGCAGTAGCGACAGTCAGTAGTTTCGGAATTGTAAAAGCAGTGGCACCGGGAACGACCAAAATCTATGTAACAGATGTAACGACAGGAAAGCAGGGATCCTGCACTGTTACGGTAACGGCAGAAGAAGGCTGGAAGAAGGAAAGCAAAGGCTGGATGTATCAGAATGCAGACGGCAGTTATCCGAAAGATCAATGGAAAGCTATCGAAAGCAAATGGTATCACTTTGATGCAAACGGCTATATGCAGACGGGCTGGCTGCATCTTGGAAGTAAGTGGTATTACCTGAAAGACAACGGAGAAATGGTGACCGGTTGGCTGAAACTGGGAAACACCTGGTATTATCTGAAATCCAATGGAGAGATGACAACTGGCTGGCTGCAGATTGGAAACACCTGGTATTATTTAAAATCCTCCGGTGCAATGGCTGTGAACGAATGGGTTGACAATGGAAAGAGTTATGTAGATGCCAATGGAAAATATGTGCCTGGCCAGAAGAAGTATACAGAAGGCTGGAAGAAAGACGGCAAAGGCTGGTGGTACCAGAATGCAGATGGAAGCTATCCAAAGAACCAGTGGAAACAGATCGCAGGAAGCTGGTATCATTTTGATGCAAAAGGCTATATGCAGACCGGCTGGTATAGAGAAGGATCGAATGTCTACTATCTGAAAGCTGACGGAAAAATGGCGGCAAATGAATGGGTTGAAAATGGTAAGTATTATATTGATGCGAATGGACATTGGGTATAAAAGATAAAAAGCAGTGAGAATCCCCCATGGTTGAATGGAAGCGTTCAACCGTGGAGGATTTTAATGGATGTTCCTCTTGCACTCCCTGCCCATTTGTGTTAACATAAGACACGCAAATAACCCAAACAGCAAGGAGTTCTAAATGAACATTACTTCAAAATACCGTTCTCTCTCCGTCCAGGCGAAGGCGGCGCTTTGGTTTACGATCTGCAGTTTCTTACAGAAAGGCATTTCGTTCATCACAGTCCCGATTTTCACGCGTCTGATGAGTACCGAGGAGTACGGAACCTATACGGTTTATCTGTCCTGGCTGCAGATTTTGACGATTATGACATCGCTGTACCTGTTTAATGGTGTTTACGACAATGCGATGGCAAAGTACGAGAAGCAGCGGGATGAATATACATCTGCAATGCAGGGACTGACGCTTGTGATTACGGGTGCGGTTTTTGCATTGTATTGTTTTACGTCTGGTTTCTGGGAGAAGATTTTAAATCTGCCGAAATCCATGATTTTGCTGATGTTTCTGGAAGCGCTGCTGAGTCCGGCGCTTTCTTACTGGTCGGGGCGGCAGCGGTTTGAGTATCGGTACCGGATTCTGGTCTGCGTGACGATTCTGCAGGCGCTGATGAACCCGATTGCGAGCCTGGTGCTGATCCGCATCAACGGCGGTACGGCCATGATGCGGATCTTAGGTATCGTCGGGGTGCAGGTCTGCATCTGTGTGCCGATTATTGTGTTCCAGTTCTGCAGAGGAAAAGAGTTTTTTTCGAAAGAATACTGGGGCTATGCGCTGCGGATCGGAATTCCGATTGTGCCGCATTATCTGTCCGGCATTATTCTGAACCAGGGCGACCGGATCATGATCGACAAGATGGTCGGAAAGACGGAGGTTGCACTGTACGGGCTGGCGTACAGCATTGGTATGCTGGTGCAGCTTTTCATCAGCGGTATGAACAGTGCATTGACACCGTGGATGTACAGCAAGATCAAAAAGGGCGACATCTGCTCGATGCGGAAGGTGCTGCAGCTGCTGAGCATTGTAGTGGTCGGCATAGCCGTGGCGCTGATGCTGATCAGCCCGGAGCTGGTGCTGATTTTCGGATCGCCGAAGTACCGCGAGGCAGTATACGTCATTCCGCCGGTGGCAGCGAGTGTGTTCTTTATCTTTATTTATAATATTCTCTCGATGCCGCAGTTTTATTATGAAAAAACACAGTTTCTGATGGCTGCATCCATGGCGGCGGCGGGAGCGAATGTGGTACTGAACTTTATTTTTATCCGTCTGTTCGGCTACATCGCGGCCGGTTACACGACGCTGGCATGCTATATGCTGTATTCGGTCGGCCATTATATTGTGAGCAAACGGATTCTGGTGAACGAAGGAATCCAGGAAAATCTGATGAATCCAGGATTTCTTCTGGCGTGCTCCGTTTTTCTGATTGGAGCAAGCATCATCTGCAATCTTATTTTCCCGTACAGAATCCTGCGTTACGCGATTCTGCTCGCAAATGTAGGGCTGGTCTTCTGGAAGAAAGAACTTCTGCTGAAGACGATGGCGGATATCCGGAAAAAATAAAAAAGTGGGGGAGGATTTGAAACGGATGTTCAGAGACTCCCCGTTTTTATGCGTTTTTTCTTGACAGTCACAGAAAAAACGATACAATGAAAGAATGAAGAAAAGTAAGGCATTTTAATTAGAAAAGGAAAAATTACATGAGTACCAGTATTTCAATAAAGGAACTAAAAGAGCTCGATCCGTCAAGCTATCAGATCGTGGATATCCGCGATGCGGTAGAGATCTCCCACGGCGCGATTCCGGGAGCGCTTGTGATGAAGACAGAAGAAATCGAGACAAGTGATGCGATTGACCGGAGCAAAAAGACGATTATCTGCTGCAGCCGCGGCCGGTTCAGTGTCGCAGCAGCGGAAGAATTACAGGAAAAGGGCTGGGACGCTGTGAGCCTGGAGGGCGGTTACATCGCCTGGCTGATGGATGTGATGAGCGCGCCGGAGGAGCAGGACAAGGCGGCAGACGTGGAGAAGAGTCTCCGCAAAAAATTCAAAAAGTCGATCTGGTCCAAATTTACGAAAGCGATCAATACGTACGAGCTGGTAAAACCGGGCGACAAAATTGCTGTCTGTATTTCCGGCGGAAAAGATTCGATGCTGATGGCGAAATGCTTTCAGGAGTTAAAGCTTCACAATAAATTTGATTTCGAAGTAAAATTCGTTGTCATGGATCCGGGATACAGCCCGGAGAACCGCAAAGTGATCGAGGACAACGCAAAGAGCCTCCACATTCCGATCACCATTTTCGAGACAGACATTTTCGATTCGGTCTACCATGTGGAAAATTCTCCGTGTTATCTCTGCGCGAGAATGCGCCGCGGCCATCTGTATCATTTTGCACAGCAGCTCGGCTGCAACAAGATTGCACTCGGCCATCATTACGATGATGTCATCGAGACGATCCTCATGGGAATGCTCTACGGTGCGCAGGTGCAGACGATGATGCCGAAGCTTCACAGCATCCACTTCGAGGGCATGGAGCTGATCCGCCCGCTGTATCTGGTGCGCGAGGATGATATCAAGGCGTGGAGAGATTACAACGGCCTGCATTTCATCCAGTGTGCCTGCAAGTTCACCGATACGTGTACGACCTGCAATAACGAGGAGAACCGTTCGAAACGTGTGGAGATCAAGGAACTGATCAAAAACCTGAAAAAGGTGAATCCGTTCGTGGAGAGCAATATCTTCCGCAGTGTGGAGAATGTCAATATTGACACCGTGGTCGGCTACAAACAGCACGGCATCCGCCACAATTTCCTGGAAGGATACGACGACAATCCGGGCTATGTGCCGGAGGCAGAAAAAGCGGCGGAGACGGAATAAAAAGAAGGAACTCTATGCACAGAAAAATAGAAGAAACGCCGGAGCGGGAGAAAATGCTGATCCGGCTGAAAGAGCTCCGTCTGGAACGCGGTTACTCGATGACACAGGCGGCGCGGAAGATTTTCAGTCACCCGGACACCTACAACCGGTATGAAAAAGGCATCCGTGAGATCCCGTTGGATTCGCTGATGCTGCTGGCGAAGACGTACGACTGCAGTCTTGACTATCTGGCAGGTGTTTCAGACCGGCCGCGAAAATATGGAAGGTGATGCAGATGGCAATTCCTCTTTATCTGACAACGATTGAACAGGATATTTTTGATACATTCCGGTATCTGCCGCATGCCGTTGCGGTTGGTGTCGGCTTTGTGACGGTTGCGGCGGCGTGGAAGAATCAGCAGACCCAGAAGAAACGAAAACGGCTGGAACAGTACCACGCCATTCATGGTGCCCAGCTTCTGCTGTGGTTTCTGGTAGCAGTTTATTTTGCAATGATGCTTTCGATTACACTGCTTTCCAGAGAGCCGGGTTCAAGAACGGGCGTGGATCTGAAACTGTTTGAAACCTGGGGAAGCCAGAGACTGCCGGACCGGTATTTTGTGGAAAATATTCTGCTGTTTCTGCCATTCGGTGCATTGCTGCCGGCGGCAGTGCCGTTTCTTCGGAAATGGTGGTGCTGCGTGTACGCAGCATTTGCCACAAGTATGATGCTGGAAACCGTGCAGCTTTTAACAGAACGCGGTTTCTGCCAGCTGGATGACGTTGTGACGAATACGCTCGGAGCGGCCATGGGATATCTGGTGTTTGCGCTGGTGTGCAGATGGTGGAGAAACAGAGAAAACGGAAAAAAGATTTTATAAATGGATAGTAAAAAGGCTCTGCCCATTTTGGACAGAGCTTTTTCGTTTCCTGTTTTTTGCATAGAAATGCAAGAGGGTTAATCCACCCGTTCTTTCCCCCAGAAAAACAGCGCGACTGTTCCAGGCCCGGTGTGGCTGCCGATGGTGGTTCCGATGTTGTTGATCTCGACTTTTCCGTTCAGATGCGGGAAGCGTTCCTCGACAAGATCTGCAACGGCCCGCGCATCGTCATAGCAGGCGGACTGGGAAATGTAGCATTTGCCGGAGTAGGAGAGGCCGCCCTCGGCGTTTTCTTCCATCTGGTCGACGATTTTTTTGATGACTTTTTTCTTGGTACGGATTTTGAACCGCGGAATCAGCCGGCCTTCATTGTCCATGTTGAGCAGCGGGCAGATGCCGAGGAGTCCGCCGATTGCGCCGGAGGCTTTGGAGATGCGGCCGCCGCGCACGTAGAAGGTGAGGTCCGTGGAGAAGAACCAGTGATGGACTTTGAGGCGGTTTTTCATCGCGAAATCGTAAACCTTTTCCAGCGGTTTTCCTTCATCGCGCAGGTCGGCAAGGCGGTCCATCAGAAGACCGTAGCCGGAGGAAGCACCGAGGGAATCCACGATGAGGATTTTCCGTTCCGGGTAGCGCTTTTCAAGGTCGGCTTTGGCGATCATCGCAGAATTCAGGACACCGGAAATGCCGGAGGAGAGGCAGACGTGGAGAATGTCTTTGCCGTCCTGCAGGAATGTTTCAAAATAGGCCTCAAACTCATCGGCATTCACCTGGGATGTTTTTGTGGAAGCGCCGGCGGCCATGGAGGCATAGAACTGATCGAACGGCATGGATTTGCCGAGATCGTCCGCGTACTCGGTGTCATTTAATTTGTAATGGAAACAGATGTATGAGATTTCTCTTTTGGAAAAATGTTCTTCGGTAAGATCTGCCGTAGAGCAGCAGCTGATGACATAGGAACTCATAAAATAATCCCTCCTCGTAAAGATGAAAGTAAGAACTCTGGTTTCTGTGCCTATTGTAGCATCCCGAATGGGAAAAGGCAACTGCGTAACGTGATTATATCCGTAATGAAAGGGGAAGCGAAATGGTGTCAAGCCTTGTATTTGCGGTGCGGCCTGTGGTAGAATAGAACTATGAGAATACGAAAATACAAAAATACAAAAATACAAAGGAGCTTCCTGTATAATAAAAAATGTGGATGTTGAAAATTGAAAATACCTCAGAGTACAATAAGACTACTGACTGGCAGGTTAGTAAAAATCTTATTGAACAGAGAGGTATCTACA
>NZ_CDRRUH010000060.1:0-19623 GCF_977045365.1 Fusicatenibacter sp. | reverse complement strand
CATTGTGCGTTTTATTCCAAGCTTCAATAAGTAGTTTTCGTGTTTCATCATGTAACATAATAATCACCTCTTGACTCTATCATAGACCTGTTGTCAAGAGTGTGCAGTATTTTTTTGGAGTGCTATAGGTTAGTGTATCACAAATTGTCAAATTTGTGTGAGTTTCTACGGAAAAAGATGCGACAAATTGGAAGAGCAGCCTGAGATGAGGAAATTGAGAATAAAACAATTAAAATGATGGTTTTCATGGTAAAAAAACAATTAAAATAATGGTTTTTCATTTACAAACACATATTTTTATGATTCAATAAAGTAAAAGCCGGGAATCATAAAACTGGAAGGTGAGGTTTATGAAAGAAAAATTATTTATAACGCCAGAATATACAACGGCAGGAGAAATCAAGGAACTTCGGAAGAAACTGCATTTGACGCAAAAGGAGTTTGCAGAATTGATCAATTGTTCCAAGCCAACGGTAGAGCGTTGGGAAAGAAGCGAGGAAGTAATTCGCGGACCGATTGTTCTTCTTCTGAAAATGCTGCAGAAATATCCGGAATACGAACAGGAAGTTAAAGTTCCGAAAAAAATATGGCCGCTCAGAATCTGGTATATGTATGGGCAGGATGTATGTACCTTGATCGACGTGAATGAGCAGGAACGGAAAGTAAAAATAAAAAATTATACAGACAAAATTATGTTTCGTGCGTTCGGAGTTGTGGAAGAACCAGATTATGAACAGTATCTGGAATTTCTGGAGTCGCGGTGCTTTCCGAAAAGCAGAGATAAAATGAAACTGGTGTTGAAAGATCTGGGACTGCCGTTTTACGATCCGATTATGATTATAGAAAAAACGGAAGGACGGATGGCGGAAGATGATTTCTGGCTACGGATAGAGAGGTAGATGGATGATAGAATTATTTGAACAGAATATCAGGACGAATGAGCGTCAGTCGTCAAAAGGAAACCAGTTAAAATGGGAGAATAACGGAATCTGGTACAAAGCGGATTATACAGGATATGAGGGATTGGCAGAGTATATGATCTCGCATCTTCTGAAAAAATCAACGCTGGCGGAAGACGAATTTGTATGTTACGATCTGGAAAAAATAAAATATGGAACTGTGATTTATAACGGAGTAAAGAGTAAAAACTTTCTGAAGGAAGACTGGCAGATTATCACTTTAGAGCGGCTGTTTAAAAATTTTTTCGGAGAAAGTCTGTATCAATCCCTGTATAGAATTCCCGAGCATGAAGAACGCTTACGTTTTCTGGTACAGCAGGTGGAACGTATGACAGGACTTCAGAATTTTGGCGTCTATATGAACAAGATGCTGACGATAGATGCAATTTTCTTAAATGAAGACCGTCATACGCATAACATAGCAGTTCTGATGAATGGAAGAGGTGAGTATGCATACTGCCCGATTTTTGATCATGGGGCAGGAATGCTGTCAGATACAACGATGGATTATCCTTTATCAGGAGATACGTATGCACTGATGGATCAGGTTCAGGCAAAAACGATATGCAGTGAATTTGATGAGCAATTGGATCTTTCGGAAGCATTATATAAAGGGAATCTGAAGTTTCATTTTACGAAAAAAGATGTGATCGAACTGCTCGTAAATGCGGAGGAGTATTCAGAAGAAATACGAAAACGAGTGGAAACAATTTTATTTGCACAAATGCGAAAATATGCGTATTTGTTTTCAAAGGTGTAGAAGGAACAAGAAGATGCGTATTGCGTTGGCACAGATGAGAAATTCGGGAGATATGCGGGAGAATCTGGAGAAGAGTATAGAAATGATAAGAGAAGCGGCGGATCATCATGCGGATCTGGTTCTGTTTCCGGAAGTTCAGTTGACGGAATTTTTTCCGCAGTATGAAGGGAAAGATGCGGTTCGATATCGTCTTACAATTGATTCGGAAGAGGTACAGAAATTTCAGGAAGTGAGCAGGGAGAGTTCGATTTTTTCGGTGCCGAATATTTATTCAAGATCGAATGTATTACGATAGTTTGTTACTGCCCCTTTAAGAAGAGATGTTGATCAGAGCATATCAATGTCTCTTTTTTTTTTAGAAGAAACAGGCTGCGTAACGCATTTCTAAAAAAACAGTAAATTCGTCCACTTAGGACTAGCCGCCGCGGCTGTAGATTGATACAATAAAAGAAATAGAAAATATCGATTTTTTACATAGGAGGAACACGGCGGCATGGCGGGATATGTGAGTCTTCAGGATGTAACCAAGACCTATCAAATGGGTGAGGTTACGATCAAGGCTGCGGATGGGATCAGCTTTGATGTGGAAAAGGGTGAGTTTGTGATTGTTGTCGGACCGAGCGGTGCGGGTAAGACGACGGTGCTGAATATCCTCGGCGGAATGGACACGGCAACTTCGGGAAAGGTGCTGGTGGACGGCGCGGAGATCAGTAAGTACCGAGGCAAGAAGCTGATCCAGTACCGGCGGGAGGATATTGGGTTTGTTTTTCAGTTTTATAATCTGATGCAGAACCTGACGGCGCTCGAGAATGTGGAGCTGGCGATGCAGATTTGTAAGCATCCGCTGGATGCGTCGGAGGTGCTTGCGGAGGTTGGGCTGGAAGAGAGAATGAATAACTTCCCGGCGCAGCTTTCGGGCGGCGAGCAGCAGCGTGTGGCGATTGCGCGTGCGCTGGCGAAAAATCCGAAACTGCTGCTCTGCGATGAGCCGACCGGTGCGCTCGATTATGTGACGGGTAAAGCGATCTTAAAGCTGCTGCAGGATACCTGCCGGGAGAAGGGGATGACGGTCATTGTCATCACCCACAACTCGGCGCTGACACCGATGGCGGACCGCGTGATCAAAATCCGAAACGGAAAAGTGGCGGGCATGAAAACGAATGAGAACCCGACGCCGGTGGAAGAGATAGAATGGTAGGTGGACGATGAGAGCATTTCGAAAAGACTTTATCCGGGAAATCACAAAGAACAAGGGGCGGTTTCTGTCAGTCTTTTTCATCGTGCTTCTTGGCGCGGCGTTTTTCTCGGGCATCCGGTCGGCGGAAGGAGATATGAAGGTTTCGGCGGACCGGTATTATGATGAAGTAAATTATATGGATTTGAAAGTCCTTGGAACGCAGGGGCTGACGGACGATGATCTGGCGGATATCGCGAAGACGGATGGCGTGAAAGCGGTTTACGGCGGAAAGACGGTGGAAGTGCTGCATGACATCGGCGAGAGCGAGCAGGTTGTGAAACTGATTGCGCTGACGGACGGTGTGAATGAGCCGCGCGTGGTCGAGGGACGGATGCCGGAGAAAGAGGATGAAATTCTTGTTGATACGCAGTTTCTGAAAAGTTCCGGCTGTGAGATCGGAGATCAGGTAACGTTCACTTCGGGAACGGAGGATCCGCTTTCGGATTCGCTGACCGGTGACACGTTTACGATTGTTGGTTCGGCGACGCTCCCTTACTATATGGATCTGAACCGCGGAACGGGCTCGGTTGGAAACGGAAGCATCAACAGTTTTGCACTGCTGCTTCCGGAGACATTTACCTCGGATCTCTATACAGAGATTTACGTCCAGGCGGACGGCGCACAGGAAGAGGCGAGCTACAGCGATGCGTATGATGAGACGGTGAAGGCTGTACAGACGAAGATTGAAGCGCTCGAGGATGCGGCGTGCGACCGGCGGTATACGGCAGTCAAAACCGAAGGACAGGAAAAGATCGACGATGCAAAACAGCAGGTCGCTGATGCAGAGCAGAAATTAGCGGACGCAAAAACAGAACTGAATGACGGCACACAGCAGCTTGCCGACGCGAAAGTGACGATTGCGGACAAAGAGCAGGAACTTCTCGACGGCGAGCAGACATTAAAAGACAAAGAACAGGAGCTCCTTGACGGAAAGCAGACGATTGCTGAGAAAGAACAGGAACTCCTTGACGGAAAACAGACCATTGCAGACAAAGAGCAGGAACTTCTCAGTGCGAAAGCAACCATCGCCGATAAAGAGCAGGAACTGGCATCCGGTAAGGCAACGCTGAAAGACAAAGAGGCGGAACTTGCGAGCGGAAAAGCGACGCTGGAAGCAAAGGCGGCAGAGCTGGAAAGCGGAAAAGCGGAGCTGAATCAGAAAGCCGATGAACTTGCAAGTGGAAAAACCACACTTGAGGCAAAAGCGAAAGAACTTTCCGACGGAAAAGCACAGCTTGCAGAGAAAGAAACAGAACTGGCATCCGGCAAAAAAGAGTTAGAGGAAAAAATGACGCAGCTTTCGGCGGCAAAAACCGAACTGACTCGGAAGCAGACGGAGCTGAATATTGCAAAAGAGCAGCTTTCCGAAAAAGAAACGGAATTGAATACTGCAAAGGAGCAGCTTTCCGCCGCGCGCGAGGAACTGGACAACAAGAAAGCAGAAACTGCTGCAGGACGTGCACAGTATGAAGCGCAGAAAGCAGCATACGAAGAGCAGAAAAGCCAGTACGAAACAGCAAAAGATCAGTTAGCCCAGCTTGGCGGCCAGCTTTCAGACGTGAAAGCTGCGCAGACAGAAGTGGCAGGGCAGATCGAGGCGATTACGGCTCAGCTTGACGGACTGACAGAAGAAGATGAAGCGTATGCATCCCTGTTGGAACAGAAAACTGCGCTGGAAGCAAAGCAGACAGAGTTAGCACAGCAGCTTTCCACGATGCAGGAGCAGAAAACATTTCTGGAACAAAACATCGCAGCGTTTGAAGCAGCAAGCGCTGATGCGGAAGCCCGGCTTGCGGCTGCAGAAGCTCAGATTACCGACGCAGAAAGTCAGCTTGCGGCTGCAGATGCACAATTAACAGAAAAAGAGCAGGAATGCGCCGCAGGCGAGGCACAGATTGCTTCTGCAAAAGAAGAACTGGAAAGCGGCGAAGCTCAGATTACAGAGGCTCTTGCCCAGCTTCAGGATGGAGAAGCACAGGCAGAAGCTTATCAGAAACAGATTGAGGATGGCGAAGC
The DNA here is from genome assembly GCF_977045365.1 of Fusicatenibacter sp. NCBI lineage: Bacteria > Bacillati > Bacillota > Clostridia > Lachnospirales > Lachnospiraceae > Fusicatenibacter > Fusicatenibacter sp. Next base: position 14,651 of record NZ_CDRRUH010000060.1, on the reverse strand, counting down.
CCGGCTTGCATCCGCCAAAGCAGCGATTGCCGACGGAGAAGCTCAGATTGAAACGAACCGCAGTAAATTAAAAGACGGAGAAACCAAGCTTGCGGCTGCCAGAGCCCAGCTTGCTGATGGGGAACAGCAGATTGCATCGTACCGACAGACGATTCAGTCGGGTGAGGCCCAGCTTGCCGCTGCAAAGCAGACCATTGCCAATGGAGAAAGTCAGCTCGCCGAAGCGAAACAGTCGATCGCCGACGGAGAAACCCAGTTAGCAGAAGCAAAGCAGACGATCGCCGATGGTGAAAGTCAGCTCGCCGAAGCGAAGCAGACGATTGCCGACGGAGAAACCCAGCTTGCCGGCGCGAAACAGGAAATCGCCGACGGAAAAATTTCCCTTGCGGATGCGAAACAGGAAATTGCCGATAAAGAAAAAGAACTTGAGGACGGCAGAGCCGAATACGAAAAAGCAAAAGCCGACGCCGAGCCGGAGATCGCGGATGCGAAGCAGGAGATTACCGACGGCGAAAAAACACTCGCCGACCTGAAAAAACCAACGTGGTATGTCTGGGGACGGGATAAGGTAACGTCAACCGAAAGCTTTGGACAGGATGCCAGCCGTATCTCGAATATCGGAAAATTCTTCCCGGTTATCTTCTTCCTCGTGGCTGCTCTCGTCAGCCTGACGACGATGACACGAATGATCGAGGAACAGCGTCAGCAGATCGGAACGTTAAAAGCCCTCGGCTATTCCGACGGCGTCATCGCCTTCAAATATTTCGCATACGCGATGCTCTCCACCGTATCCGGCGCTCTCGCGGGCGTGGTGGTTGGAGAAAAAATCCTGCCCTGGGTTATCATGAATGCCTACGGCATGCTGTATACCGGACTCCCGTATTACATGACCCCGCTGAACTGGGAGCAGGGAGGCCTTGCGATTCTGGCGAGTGCAGCCTGCACCGGCGTGGCGACGATCGCGGCATGCTACAAAGAACTTGCCGCAGGTCCGGCAGAGCTGATGCGGCCGGAAGCGCCGAAAAACGGAAAACGGATTTTCCTGGAACGCATCGGCGTACTCTGGAAGCATCTGAACTTTACGCAGAAATCAACCGTGCGGAATCTGGTGCGGTATAAAAAACGCTTCTTCATGACGGTCATCGGAATCGGCGGATGCATGGGTCTGATCCTCGTCGGTTTCGGCCTTCAGGATTCCATCACCGCAATTGCAAAAAACCAGTTCGTCAGCCTCTTCACCTATCAGGCGAATGCTGTGCTGAATTCAGATGTGGATGAATCCGAAAAAGAAGCATTGCAGACTGATCTGGAAAACTACAGCGGCATCGATGAACTGCTGGAAATGTACTGCCAGAACATCGAACTGCAGACCGACAAAAAGACCGTGGATGCAGTGCTTGAAGTGCCGAAAGAACTGACGAATTTCAATGACTTCTATGCCTTCCGTGACCGGAAAAGCGGAGAAGTTTACGAATTCCCGACCGACGGCGGCGCAGCCATCAGCGAAAAGACAGCAACGATGCTCGGCGTAAAAGCGGGCGACACGGTTCAGCTGAAAAAAGGCGACGATATTGTGGACGTAAAGATTTCGATCATCGTCGAAAACTACGTGCGCCATTACCTGTATCTGGCCCCGGATCTCTACGAGGAGCTGTTCGGCGGAGCGCCGGATTACAACCAGCTTCTGATGAAATATCAGGACATGTCGAGCAATTATGAGACAGCACTCGGAGAAAGAATCATGACGTACGACGGTGTAGCGGCAATCTCGTTCACATCCGACCTGATTGATCAGATTGACAACATGCTTCGTTCCCTCGACATCGTTATCGTGGTGCTGATCGTATCGGCGGGCCTGCTGGCGTTTGTGGTGCTGTACAACCTGAACAACATCAACATCACCGAACGGCAGAGAGAGCTGGCAACGCTGAAAGTGCTCGGCTTCTTCGACGGCGAGGTGGCATCGTACGTGTACCGGGAAAACATGGTGCTGACACTGTTCGGCATTATCGCGGGCATGGGAATTGGAACGTTTTTACATCATTACGTAATTCAGACCGTCGAGGTCGATCTGATGATGTTCGGACGAAACGTGTTTCCGCGGAGCTACGGCTGGAGCGCCCTGATTACCCTGGCGTTTGCCCTGTTCGTCAACTTTATGATGTTCTACCGGTTAAGAAAAATTGATATGATTGAATCGCTGAAAAGCGTGGAGTAAACAACAGAAAAAGGCCGTCCGCGGTGATGCAGAGAATCTGCAGAAACCGTGGGCGGTTTTTTCATTTTGAAAGTGAAATATGAGCCGGAATGCTTGTTTTTTCAGACATTTCGTTGTATAAAAAAGATAAGGGTTTTTATCAGAACAGAATCGAAAAACAAAGAGTAAAGGGGATTTTTGCAAATGGGAACAACAGAAACGAAAAAAATGAGAGTCGGCGTTGTCGGCTGCGGAGCGATCAGTGATATTTATCTGACGAACATGATTCATAACTTTGAGAATCTTGAGGTAGCAGCATGCTGCGCAGGCCATCTTGAACATGCGAAAAAGAAAGCAGAGCAGTATGGCATCAAGGGCTGTACCTACGAGGAAATTCTGGCAGATCCGTCGATTGAAATGGTAGTCATTCTGACACCGGCACCGATCCACGAGGGGCTGATCCGTCAGGCACTGGAAGCCGGAAAACACGTTTACACCGAAAAAACAATGACCCTTGCACCGGAGACGGCAGCGAAACTGATCGAGCTGGCAGAGGAAAAACATCTCTATCTCGGTTCCGCACCGGACACCTTCCTTGGATCGGCACTGCAGACCGCGAGAAAAGCGATTGACGACGGGCTGATCGGCGAGGTGACATCTTTCGAAGCATGCGCAAACCGCGATCTTGATTTGCTGGCGAGCATGTTTGGCTTTCTTCGGATGCCGGGCGGCGGAATCTGCTATGATTTCGGTGTTTATTATCTGACGGCAATTGTGAGTCTTTTTGGTCCGGTGGATCGCGTTGTATCATCCGTGCGAAACCTTGCGGCGAAGCGTGTGAACATCATTCCGGGCAGCCCGGAATACGGACAGGAATTTGACTATACAAACGAAAGCCAGGTCTTTACCATTCTGGAAATGGAGAATGGTGTGACCGGTACATTCTGCGTCAATGGCGACAGCGTCATCAATGATCAGGCAATATTCACTATTTACGGCAAAAAAGGTATCTTAAAGCTTGTTGATCCGAATAATTTCGGCGGTGATGTTGTCTATATTCCGGGTGTAAAAGACTGGACACAGCAGGCTGTTCCGGAAGTTTTACATTATGGCTTTGATTACAGCGAAAACAGCCGTGGTCTTGGTCCGTCTGAGATGGCAGAAGCAATTGCCGAGGGCAGAACGAACCGCGCGAGTGCCAAAATGGCATATCACGTGCTCGACACGATCGATCAGATTATGAAGAGTGCGGAAACGGGTGCCTTTGAGAAGGTTCCATCCACCTGCGAAAGACCGGAGGCACTGCCGGTACCGGAAAAAGAGCAGTAGAAGCAGGAAGAAAACATCGGGCAGAGCAGAACAAAACGAGCTCTGCCCGATGCGCGGAAAGGAAAGAAATTTGAAAAAATCGAAAGGCCTCAGAAAAATTTGTGCTTTATAAATTAGTTGACTTTCAAAAAAAGCATGTATTCTTAAGGTATGAGAGAAGTCAGCAACGAATGTTGAGTGGGAGCAAGTAAAATAAGGAGTATTTATGGAAATATATAAATTACAGCAATTGCTGTCGGAAATGTCTTTACAGGAAAAAATAGGACAAATGGTGCAGCTGACCGGTGCATATTTTGATAAGGATGCGGTACTGACCGGTGTTGTCGGAGAACAATTACCGCCGGAATGGATAATCCGGTATGCGGGTTCTGTGCTGGGGGTGATTGGCAAAGAAAAAATATATGACATTCAGAGCAAATATATGGAACAACACCCACATCATATTCCTCTTATCTTTATGGCGGATGTGATCCATGGATGCCGGACAATTTTTCCGATTCCGTTGGGACAGGCCTGTTCCTTTCATCCGGAGCTGGTTTCCGAGGCTGCGTCGATAGCTGCCTTGGAAGCCTCTTCTGAAGGGCTTAAAGCAACATTTTCTCCTATGATTGATGTTTCAAGAGATCCGCGTTGGGGAAGAATGATGGAGTCTTTTGGAGAAGACCCGTATATGAACGGAATTATGGGAAAAGCAATGGTAGATGGCTATCAGCAGAAAAGCGATCAGGGAGTAGCAGCGTGCCTGAAGCATTTTGCAGGTTACGGAGCAGTGAATGCAGGGCGGGAATACAATGATGTTGAAATATCCCAACGGACATTTCTGGAGCAGTACGTAAAGCCTTTTTGTATGGCATTAAAGGCAAAGCCTGCTATGGTTATGACTGCATTTCATGCAATAGATAGAAAACCGATCAGTGGAAATAAAAAACTCCTCAGGGAGCTTTTACGGGATAAAGAAGGTTTTGATGGAACTGTTATTTCAGACTGGGGATCGATCGGGCAGCTGGTGGAACAGGGAGTGGCAGCTGATATGGAAGAAGCTGCGGTTCAGGCTGCAGAAGCCGGTGTGGATATTGATATGATGAGTCCTGCTTATATGTTTTGGCTGGAAAAGCTGGTGGAAAACGGGAAGATTCCGGAATCGCTTATTGATGAGAGTGCATTCCGGGTTCTGATGATGAAAAACCAGCTGGGTCTTTTTGAAAATCCGTTTGCAGGACTTGGAAAGAGTGAAAAACTTACTCCGTATCATCGGGCAAAAGCATATGAACTGACCAGCGAAAGCTGCGTCCTTTTAAAAAATGAAAAAATATTGCCTCTGTGCCAGAAACAGAGGGTGATCTGGGCCGGACCTTATGTGACATCAAAAGAATTTTTGAGTCGCTGGTCAATTTTTGGTGAACACGAGGCAGTTGAAACCATAGAGGATATTCTTCAAAAGAAGCAGATAAAGGCGGAATGTATTCCGGGCTGCAGAATGCTTTCGGATGAAGAGTGTAAGATATGGCAGGTGGAACCGGAGCGGTTCGATGAGCCAGGGAATGAACGGTGGCTGGAAACGATAACCGGGGATGATACTGTTGTATGTGTGTTGGGGGAACATGAGTCTCAGTCGGGAGAGGCGGCCAGCAGAGCGTTTCTGACCCTGCCGGAAGAACAGCAGTTGTTTTTTGAGAGAATAGCAAAGCGCACCAGAAATATTGTAACTGTGGTAATCACAGGAAGACCGCTGGATCTGCGAAGAATATCCGAAAAATCCAGGGCTGTTATTATGGCATGGAGACCCGGAACTATGGGAGCGGAAGCAGTGGTAGACATTGTATACGGAAGAACCAATCCTTCCGGAAAACTGGCTGTAAGTATCCCATGGTGTGTGGGACAGGTGCCGGTGAGCTACTGGGATATAAAAACAGGACATATTTATGATGCCGATCATCCGGAGAACCGTTTCAGCAGCAGATATATGGACATTCCCAATACTCCGTTATATCCGTTTGGCTTTGGACTGTCTTATACAGAATTTAATATTTCGGATATTGAGGTACAGGCAGGACCGGATAAAAGAGTTCATGTACATTGTAAGGTAAGTAATACAGGTAAGGTTGCGGGGGCAGAGATAGTGCAATGTTATTATGAAACGTTATGTTCATCTGTAGTACGTCCGAGAAAAGAGCTTGTTCGCTTTCAGAGGGTATTCCTGGAACCGGGAGAAAAGAAAACGGTAGATTTCTCTATAGATCGGGAAGAATTTTCTTATTACGATGAAAATATGGAAATCGTCTGCGGCCAGATGAAGCTTCGCATTAGCATTGGAAACAGCAGTGATCATGAATGGGGAAATAGTGTTATATCTGTTTAGCGGGGAGGACACGGCTGGAATGTGTGGAGACCATGCTTTGCGGATTTTGTGCAGATGATTTCCGGTAAATTGTATAAAGCAGGATAAGAAAGATAGCTGGGCAGATGCTGCCCAGCTATTGTAATGTGTGATTAAGATGAGATCATTCATCGGTGTAGAGTGTGCCGGAAAAGGATGTCTTATGGATCACTTTTCAGACATGCCCGCATTCAAAGATATTTTTGTCTGAACATATTCGGTATACGTGGAAAAATGAAAGAAAGCAAGAGCTTTTGATGATTTTCCGAAAAACGTATACGGGAATCATTACAGCTCTCTGATACCCAACGATGGTAACCTTCGCAGCCTTTATTTAAAGTTTGGCTTCGTAACCTGAAAATTTATCACTGTAATGCACATTCATATCGTTCCAGTCCATAAACAGTACATAAAAGACTTTTCCATATTGCAGGCTTTCCACAATTCTTCCATGATCAAGGACAGAAAGATAAGAACTATCCGCTTTGTATATGATAAACGCACCCGGAAGGTGATCTGAGATGGCAGAAGCAATTGCCGAGGGCAGACCGAACCGTGCGAACGCCAAAATGGCATATCACGTACTCGATACGATCGATCAGATTATGAAGAGTGCGGAAACGGGTGCTTTTGAGAAGGTTCCATCCACCTGCGAAAGACCGGAGGCCATGCCGAATTCATAGCCTATTTCTGATAGGATTGCAGGTACATCTGACGGAAGTCGGTAGGGCTTACATTTTTTGATTTCAAAAAGACTCTGTTAAACGTAGAAATACTGTTAAAACCGGATTCGAGCGACACTTCGGTGATCGTGAGATCCGGTTTTTTTAACAGGCTTTCGGCGATATGGAGCCGTTCCCTGGTGACGAAATCCGTGAAGGAGAGGCCGGTGTATGCGCGGAACAGCTTGGAAAAATGGCAGCGGGAGAATCCGGCGACCTTTGATGCTTCTTCCAGGGAAACCGGTTCTGTGCAGTGACTCGAGATCCAGGTACATGCAGCAACCATCTGGCGGTGTACCTGTGCGGAATGGCCTGTTTTTTGCGGTGCGGCAGTTTCGGTCGGCACGGAGAGATTTTCGCCGAGCAGAATAAAAAACTGATACAGCAGAACGCATCCGCGCAGCTCGGAAAAGCTGATACCGGAGAGGGAGAGCCCGCGCAGCTCTGTCAGAAATCCGCGAAGCTTTTCGATTTCCGGGAAGTTGTTCTGATTCAGAAGACGAATCTGATAAAAAAGATAAGCAACAGACTGGAAATCCACGCGTTTTTCCAGAAAATCTGCATCGAGCTGAAGCATGATCAGGCGATGTTCTCTGTTGGTTGTGGAAACAGCGTGCAGCTCGCCTGGCCAGATAAAGAGAAGATCACCGGGCTTCAGTGGAAAGGTTTCTCCGTTTACTTCATAGATAATGCCGTCATCCTGTGCAAGCACAATTTCAATATAGTGATGCCAGTGCAGACCGAAATAGGCGGGGACATGCGAAATGGAAATATCGTAAACATAACTGTTGGCAAAATGATTGTTTTCGAAAAAAGAAGTCGAATCGTTTTTCATGGCAAAAGAGTCCTCCGTATCTGATAAACGGTATTATACAACAGAACAAAGAAAAAATATAGAAAAAATCGAAACATCTGGGCAATGATCGGCAATATATAAGTAGTGTTTTACGAGGATCTGTATTATGGTTAAGATATGAAAATTGTGAAGAACGGCAGAAATCGGAAAAAGAGTGATGCGGTTTTGGCAAAAATTCACAAAAAAACAATAAAAAATTATGAAAAGTGAAGAAGTGGGAGGTAAGCAAAAAATGCAGATCTATGTAGATAGAAATGCTGTGAGAAGCGGAAACGGGCAGAAGGAATATCCATTTCAGACGATTTCCGAGGCGGCAAAAATCGCAAAGCCCGGCGACGAGGTGCTTGTAGCGCCTGGCGTATACCGGGAATATGTGGATCCGGCGAATGCAGGTTGTGAGGACGCAAGAATTGTGTACCGTTCTGTGGAACCGGGAAAAGCTGTGATTACCGGTGCGGAAATTGTGGATAACTGGGAGCATTTGGAAGGTGATGTGTGGACAGCGCGCGTTTCAAACGGATTGTTTGGGGATTACAATCCATACACAACTCTGGTCAGCGGCGACTGGTTTATCGCATCCTACACGGCGCACACCGGAGAAGTGTATCTGAATGGAAAATCCATGTACGAGGTGACGAGCCTGGACAAGGTGAAAAAGCCGGAGATCTATAAAAAATCCTGGGATCAGGCATTCACTGTTTACACCTGGTATGTGGAGCAGGACGAAGAAAAAAATGAGACCGTTTTCTATGTGAATTTTCAGGGAAAAAATCCGAACGAAGAAACCGTAGAAATCAATGTACGTGAGAATTGCTTTTATCCATCGAAGGAGGGCATTGGTTACATCACTCTGTCCGGCTTTGTTGTAAAACAGGCGGCAACCCAGTGGGCTCCGCCGACGGCATATCAGGAAGGTATGGTTGGCCCGCACTGGTCAAAGGGATGGATCATTGAGGATTGTGAAATTTCAGATTCGAAGTGCTCGGGTATTTCGCTTGGAAAATACAGACAGCCGAACAATGATAATAAATGGCTCAAATGGAAATTCAAAGACGGTACACAGACGGAGCGTGACTGTATCTGCCAGGCGCAGCGGGAGGGATGGACGAAGGAAAATATCGGAAGTCATACCATCCGCCGGTGCAACATCCATGACTGTGGACAGACGGGTATTGTAGGTCATTTAGGTGGTGTATTCTCGATCATTGAGGACAATCACATTCACCATATCAACAACAAACAGAACCTTGCGGGTGCAGAGATCGGCGGCATCAAGATGCATGCGGCAATCGATGTGATCATTCGAAGAAACCACTTCCATCACTGTACGAGAGGCCTCTGGCTCGACTGGCAGGCACAGGGCACACGTGTTACGCAGAACCTGTTCCATGACAATACGCTGCCGAACGAGGAAAATGCAAATCCAGAAGGTATGGACGGTATCGGCGAGGATATCTTTATTGAAATTTCCCACGGACCGACACTGGTGGACAATAATGTACTGCTTTCGGACCGCGCGATGAAGCTGGCAACACAGGGTGTTGCGGTAGTACATAACCTGATCGCGGGATCGTTTACTGCTGTCGGCCGAGGTGTCAACAATGGCTCCGACAAGCTGCCGTCGCCGCGCTACACACCGTACCATGTGCCGCATCGCACGGAAATCAACGGATTTATGACAGTTCTTCACGGTGACTGCCGGTTCTACAATAATATCTTCATCCAGAAGCCGGTTCGTGCGGGAATGGAAGAAATCCGTAAACTGACCGGAGATAATGAGTGGGATGACGGAAATCTGACAGCAGGAACCGCACCGTACAGCGGATATCCGACATTGGAGGAGTACGTGGCAAGATTTGAGGGCTACTGCGGAATGGGTTCCGGAAAGTCGCCGGATCTGTATTACGAGAAGCTGCCGGTATGGCTTGGCGGAAACGTTTACTTCAATGGGGCGAAGCCGGCGGAGCAGGAACAGGACGCTGTAGTGGATACCGAGCATGAAATCACCATCGGTGTAAAAGAAGAGAACGGAAAATGGAAACTGGAGACCAATGTTTACGATTATCTGTCGCAGAATGCCTGTGCAGTGATTTCAACGGAGACGCTCGGCATGGCATTTGAGCCGGAACAGAAATATGAGAATCCGGATGGAACGCCGATCGTGTTCCGATATGACTACTTCGGAAACCGTCAGGGCATTCATCCGCTGCCGGGCCCGTTTGCATCAAAAGAGGCTGCGGAAGAAGCATTATCATAAAGAAATTCTATAGACCCGCAAAAAAATAGCGTAAAAAATTCAGCGCCGCAGAGAGTGAATGATTGCGTCACAGCCTTTTTGGCAGTGTTTTCGGGTTTTACTATAACAAAAAGGAGTATAGAGAAATGATTTACTATGTCAATAATTCCGCTCCGAAGAATGGAAACGGAACAAAAGAGATGCCGTTCAAGTTCATCAACGATGCGGCAAAAATTGCAAAGGCAGGAGATGAAGTTCTGGTTGCACCTGGTATCTACCATGAATATGTTGATCCGGTCAACGGCGGAACCGAGAATGCAAGAATCGTCTATAAGAGTGAGAAGCCGCTCGGCGCAAAGATCACCGGTGCGGAAACGATGAATGACTGGGAGCATTACAAAGATAATGTGTGGGTATGCCGTGTAGACAACGGAGTGTTTGGCAATTATAACCCATACACGACAATGGTCGGCGGTGATTGGTATTTTGCACCGGTGGTACGCCATACCGGCGCGGTTTATCTGAATGACCGCCAGTTATACGAGTCAGAGACGCTCGAGGAGTGTATGAAGGGCGAGGTTTATGCGCCATCCTGGGAGCCGGAGTGGTCGGTTTACAAATGGTATACCGAGCAGGACAAAGAGAAAAACCAGACGGTCATCTACGCAAATTTCCAGGGTAAAAACCCGACGGAGGAAAAAGTAGAAATCAATGTGCGCCGGAACTGCTTTATGCCGTCGAAAACGGGCGTAAATTACATTACGTTCAGTGGATTTGATGTCAGCAAGGCAGCAACGACATGGGCACCGCCGGCTGCTTATCAGGACGGTATGATCGGTCCGCACTGGTCGAAGGGATGGATTATTGAGGATTGTGAGGTCAGCAACAGCAAGTGCTGCGGTATTTCTCTCGGAAAATATTACGACCCGGAGAACGACCATTACTTTACCAGAAAACACGTAAAGAGCCCGACCCAGATGGAGCGTGATGCTGTCTGCCGCGGCCAGTATCATGGATGGACGAAGGAAAACATCGGAAGCCATATCATCCGCCGCTGCCACATCCATCACTGTGAGCAGACCGGTATTGTCGGACGGATGGGCGGTGTGTTCAGTATTATCGAGGACAACCACATTCACAACATCAACAATATGCAGCAGCTTGGCGGAGCCGAGATTTCCGGTATCAAGATGCATGCGGCGATCGATGTTGTGATGAGAAGAAACCACATTCATCATTGTACGATGGGTATCTGGTGCGACTGGGAGGCACAGGGAACGCGCCTGACCCAGAACCTGCTGCACGACAACTGCCCGCCGGCGGGAACACCAAAGGCAGAGGGAGCAATGATGAGTCAGGATATTTTCATCGAGGTTGGCCATGGCCCGACACTGATCGATAACAACATTATGCTCTCCCCGGTCAGTGTTCGTATGGCGACCGATGGTATTGCCTGTGTACACAATCTGATGCTTGGTTCACTGACGGCAGTCGGCGGCGGAACAGGAGACCGCTACACGCCGTATCACATCCGTCACCGTACCGAGGTTGCCGGATTCATGACATTCCTGCATGGCGATGACCGATTCTACAACAACATCTTTATCCAGAATTACCCGGTTGAAGAAACAGCAACGGTTGAGGACATGGGCTTCAAGATGGAGGATAACCAGGAGGTCGGAACGCATGTGTTCGACGAGTATCCGACCTACGACGAGTGGATCAGCCATTTTGAATTGGACAAACCGGCCGACATGCGTAAGCTGGAGCCGTATCACAATAAATGCCATCTGCCGGTTTGGGTAAACGGAAATGCTTACTTCAACGGAGCAAAGGCGTGTGTGAATGAAAAAGAGAATCTTGTAGATAACGAGAACCAGGTTAAGGTGGAACTTGTGGAAAAAGACGGCCATTATTCCATCAAGACGAATGTGTATGATTTCCTGAAGGATTTCCGGACAGGAATCATCAACAGCGATATCCTGGGATACGCCTTTGAGCCGGAGCAGAGATTCGAAGATCCGGACGGAAGCACGATTGTTTTCGATCAGGATTATCTTGGCGAGCACCGCGGCGTGGCAGCAATGCCGGGACCGTTTGCAGACGGAGCTGAGGCCGAGAAGGTTCTGTGGTAGGTGAAATCAGAAATTATTGATTGATACGAAAAAAACAGGGCGCTGTGCAGGAAATGGCACAGCGCCCTGTTTTGGTAAAAGGAAAATCAGGATGCCTTCGCAGAACCTTCTGCTGTCGGCATTTTTTCGTATAAGATTTTCAGTACAATCGGTGTTGCAATACTCGAGAAGAGAATCAGCAGAATTACGGCACTGAAGAAATCGCCGGATAAAAAACCTGCATTCAGACCCTTTTGCGCGACGATCAGACAGACCTCACCGCGGGTCATCATACCGACACCGATTTTCAGGCTGTCGCCCCAGGTAAAGCCGCATCCCTTTGACATCAGGCCACAGCCGATGATTTTTGCGGCAAGGCCGACGATAACGAAACAGATGGCAAAGAGTACGAATTTCTCGTTCATGCCGCTGAGTGTTGTTTTAAGTCCGATACTTGCAAAGAAAATCGGCCCGAAAATCATATAGGAGCTGATATCCATTTTTTCTTCGATATAATCGGAAGAATCGAGGGAACACAGGATAACGCCCGCAACGTATGCGCCGGTAATATCGGCGATGCCGAAATATTTTTCGGAAATGTAGGACAGTCCGAAGCAGAGCGCAAGACCCAGAATCGGGAGACGGCGGGTGTGAGGAAATACGGAGTTCATGCGGTTGAACAGCTTAAAGCAGAGAAAACCGAGCACAATCGCAAGGGCAAAAAACAGAATGGTGGAGGCTGCTACTTTCAGCGGATTGGATGTCGGATCCTTAAAACCGATGACAACGGTCAGCACAATGATACCAATGACATCGTCGATGATGGCTGCGTTTAAGACGGTTGTTCCAACCTCTGTTTTCAGCTTGCCGAGTTCTTTTAAGGCCTGTACGGTGATGCTGACCGATGTTGCAGTCAGAATAACACCAATAAAAACAGCGTGGTAAAATTCTTCCGTTCCGACAGCAGAGAAGCCATAAAAGCTCATGTATAAGATGGCTCCAAGAACCAGAGGAACAAAAACACCGGCACAGGCGATCAGCAGGGATTTCACTCCGGTGCGGAGCAGATCCTTCAGGCTGGTGCCAAGACCTGCGGAGAACATCAGCAAAATGACACCGATTTCCGCCATCTGTGCGAGAAAGTCAGACTGCTGAACCAGTCCCAGCACACTGGGTCCAAGGACAATACCTGCAATCAGCTCACCCACAACCTGCGGAGCCTTGCATTTTCTGGCAAGAATACCAAACAATTTTGCGAATACGATAATGATTGCCAGGTCTTTTAAAATGACATACGTATCCATGAAAAAGATACCCCCTTTTATGAATTTTATGTATGTGTCGGCAGCTTGAAAGAGCAATGCCGGAGTTTGATACGCATACATTTTCAGTATAGCAAAAGTTGAGAAAAAATACTATCTACAGATGAAAAAATTGAGGAAAAACAGTAACTATTCAGAGCCATGCGAAATGGAAGAAAAAGTGCGAATCATGCTTGCATGAATGAGCGGTTTTTCAGAAATTCCATATGGTGAGAAGCAACAGCGTAAGCCGAATTGAGATGGGGCTCTGAATAGTTACAAATATGGGATATAAAGTAAAAAAAGCGATGTAGAAAAGAGCGTGCAGGTATAGTATCATCAAAGTAGCAAAAAATTTTACAGGATTTTCCGGAAGCGTGAGCAAAGAAAAAACGAAAGGGGAAATAAAAAATGTTGACGAAAAAAAAGAAATTTGATAAACTGAAAAAAATAAAAGGGAGTAGCTAGCCAACCGTGTTCACTTCTTCGTCAGTACAGCTATTGATATTCAATAACTCGGAAAGTGATTAAATAGCGAGACTTTTACTGTAAATGCAGTAGGAGTCTCTTTTTTATGCCTATAACACCTGCTGCAAAGAATGCAAAAGAAAGAGAGGATGATGCGTATGATGTTACAGGCAGGAATTTTGATAGTGGGTTTCCTTTTTCTGGTAAAAGGAGCAGACTGGTTTGTGGAAGGGTCTGCAAGCATAGCAAGAAAGTTTGGAATTCCCCAGCTGATTATCGGACTTACCATTGTTGCAATGGGAACGAGTATGCCGGAGGCTGCTGTGAGTATTACCGCAGCGATGCAGCAAAACGCAGGAATTACGATAGGAAATGTGGTTGGAAGCAATATTTTGAATATTTTTATTATTCTGGGACTTACGGCATTGATAACAAATGTGGCAATACAAAGGTCTACCTTGTTTTATGAAATACCGTTTATGATGTTTGTTACGGTAGTTTTAATGATATGCGGAATGACAGGAGGAAAAGTAACGTTTGCCGAGGGCATAGTCTTATGGGTACTGTTTCTTGTATATCTTGGCTATTTGTTTGTAATGTCAAAAAAAGGGGAAAATCCGGAAGAGGAGGAAGCGAAAAATTATCCTGTCTGGAAATGTCTTCTTTTGATGGTGGCAGGCGGCGTCCTGGTTGTAAAAGGAAGTGATTTTGCCGTCAGCGGGGCAACCGAGATTGCACGATACTTTGGAATGAGTGAGCGTTTTATCGGACTGACGATTGTTGCTCTCGGAACATCCCTTCCGGAGCTGGTAACATCTGTGACAGCAGCAAAAAGAGGGAATGCAGGAATTGCAATCGGAAATATTGTCGGAAGCAATATTTTTAACATTTTGTTTGTAATTGGAACAGCAGCACTGATCTGTCCGGTGCCATTTGAAACTAAATTTATCGTAGACACAGGAATTGCAATTCTGGCAGGTCTGGTTTTATGGATTGGGACGTACAAGAACAGGGAATTACGGAAAACGTGTGGTGTCGTTATGCTTTTATG
>NZ_CDRRUH010000059.1:0-20180 GCF_977045365.1 Fusicatenibacter sp. | reverse complement strand
GCCATGGAGATGGGCGATGTCGAGGGTGCGATGAGCAGCCTTTCGATTGCGGTTGCAGGTATTCTGACTGTGGTCGGGGCATCAATTTATGCGATGTTTATCTAAAAACGAACTCTGCAGAAAACATAAAAATCCGGGAATGGAAAGCATTTTAAAACTTTCCGTTCCCGGATTTTCTATAGAGGATACCGATTTCTCTCCGCCCGCCACTGCCGTTATGTTTCTTTTAACAATTCATTCCACCGCTTTATAAGCGGGGGACTTCTTGTCTACTGGTGTTAAAATTCCGACTGCAGAAACTCTTCAATAAAGAGAAGCGCCGCGCCGATCGCCGGTGTGTACTGGCCGTGTGTGCCGACCAGAAGCTGCTCCCGCACAAGCGGAAACGGGCTGGCTGCATTGACTTTTTCAAGCAGTGTCCGGCAGTCTTCTTCTGTGAAATACGGCGCAAGGTAACCGCTCACAATCACCGCTCCGTCGAGCAGCAGATTTGCTGTCTTCATTGCATAGGCGAGATGAGACAGGTACGCATCCCAGATTTCTGCAAGACGCGCATCGTTTCCTTCCCGCAGTGCCGGGAAAAATTCTTTGACCGGCATCTCTGCTGCCGCTTCCAGCGCATTTGCGGAACAGTACGTCTCCAGGCACCCTCTCTGCCCGCAGTAGCACTCCGGCCCTTCCGGGTCGATGCAGATATGCTCGAGCGTTCCGCTGTGCATCGAAAGCCCCTGATGCACCTTGTGATTCGTGATCACCGCCCCGCCCAGGTTGCGGTTCAGCAGGAATACCACCGCACTTTCAATCTCCGGATGATTCCAGAGTTCCAGGGACGCCGCCGCTTTCGAATCGTGCTCAAGGCGGCACGGATACGGAATCCGTGTGGAAAAGTCGGCGAGCTTCATATCCGTATTGTGGAGAATCTCCCCGTAAAGCACCGACTCCCCGTCCGGCGCCGGGATTCCCTGCGTCGCAATTGATACACCGAGGACCTTTTCCCTGTCATACCCATTGCGTTCCAGGAACGATTCCAGCGCCGCCGCAAGCCCGTCATAATACGCATCACTCTGCGCAAACGGCACAGCGACCGTCTCCTCTGCGATCGCCTCTCCGTAGAGATTGACCGCAGCCAGATGAAACATGTTTTTCAAAATGCCGACACCGACCGCAATCCGGTACTCCGGCACGATCTGGATCACCTGGGCTTTCCGGCCGCCGGTCGACTCGAAAAAGCCGTCCCGCGAAATCAGCCCCTCCTCCTCGAGCACGTTGAGGTTCTGGCTCACGGTGGAAAGCCCCATCGTCAGATCCTGCACAATCTGCTGCTTCGCCGTCTGCCGGCGCTCATAGATGTACTGATACACACTTTTCTTATTAATCTTTTTTAACGTAATTGTGGTAATACTCTTTTCGTTCACGCAAAAACGTCCTCTCTTTTACCGCTCCATCACATTGATCGACTCGATACCGACGCTTCCGCCGCGCACGACCTCGATCTTGCCGAATTCCTCTTTCATCAGCTTCACAACCGCATCGTTTTTCGTCGCCGTCTGGACAAACTCGAGCAGCAGGCTGTCTTTTCCGTAGTCGATGACCTTCGCCTTGAAC
Source organism: Fusicatenibacter sp. (assembly GCF_977045365.1). Classification (NCBI taxonomy): domain Bacteria; kingdom Bacillati; phylum Bacillota; class Clostridia; order Lachnospirales; family Lachnospiraceae; genus Fusicatenibacter; species Fusicatenibacter sp. The sequence continues at coordinate 18,575 of NZ_CDRRUH010000059.1, read as the reverse complement.
GTCTCGGCGATCTGGAACAGCTCGACTTTGTCAGCTGCGCTGCAGTTGAATACCTTGATATACAGAATCTCTTTCATTCGCACAAACACATCGGTGAAATCGATGACTTTGATGACCTCGACCATGCGGTTCAGCTGTTTTTTGATCTGCTCAAACGTCTCATCGTCGCTGACCGTGGCGATCGTCATACGCGATACGGTCGGGTCCTCGGTCGTTCCGACGGTCAGACTGTCCAGGTTATAGCTTTTTGCGGAAAAAAGCCCGGAAATCTTGGAAAGGACACCAACCTGGTTTTCTACGTACAGTGAAATCCATCTTTTTTTCATTCCTTTATTCATCGCGCTCTCCTCCTAACAGTCCATAATCATATCTTCGAGCGTTCCGCCCGGCTTGATCATCGGGTAAACCATTTCCTCCGGATCGATGATAAATTCGATGATCGTCGGAGTCCTGGTGTTTTTCTTCGCCTCTTCAAACGCTGCGGCAATATCCTCTTTCTTCATGACGCGGATGCCTTTTGCGCCGTAACTCTCAGCCAGCTTAATAAAATTCGGCGTGTATTCCGGATACTCTTCTCCGTCTGTTCTGCGGGAAAGTGCACCGGCGCGCAGATTCGTCATGCTGTACCGTTTGCCGTAAAACAGTTTCTGCCACTGGCGTACCATGCCGAGGTATTCATTATTAAAGATACACAGGATAACCGGCAGCTCTTCGAGAACAGCAGTCGCAAGTTCCTGAATATTCATCTGCATACCGCCGTCACCGGAAATCGCAATGACCGGTTTGTCCGGGTTGCCGATTTTTGCTCCGATCGCGCCCGGAAGGCCGTATCCCATCGTTCCAAGACCGCCGGACATGATGATCTGGCGGTTTTCGGTAATGTCGACGTACTGGCTTGTCAGCATCTGGTGCTGTCCGACGTCGGTGACGATGATCGCGTCATCAAACTGCTCGTTGATCGCGTTGAAAATATCAAGCGGTCCCATCACGCCGTTCGGCCGCATCGTCAGCGGATGCTCGTTTTTCCAGGCATCGATCTGCGCGAGCCATTTCGATGTAGAGCATGGCTCTACGTACTCTGCCATCTTCGTGATCGCCTCTTTTGCATCGGCTACGATCGGAATATCGACGTGGATGTTTCGGGAGATCGAAGCGGTGTCGATATCGATGTGGATGATCTGTGCGTGCGGGGCAAATTCATGCAGCTTTCCGGTGATACGGTCGTTGAAACGTGTTCCGATGGAGAACAGCAGATCGCACTCGCTGACTGCCATATTGGCCGCATACGCGCCGTGCATGCCGAGGTTTCCGATGAACAGCGGGTGTTTCGTGGAGATCGCGCCGCGTCCCATAACGGTTGTGACAACCGGCACCTGTGTTTTCTCGACCACTTCGCGGAAGACCTCCTGCGCATGTGCGATATTGACACCGCCGCCTGCAAGGAACAGCGGGCGTTTTGCTTTTGCGAGCATTTTCAGCGCACGTTTTAACTGGCCGATGTGTACGCTGGTGTTCGGTTTGTAGCCGCGGATGTTGACGTTCTTCGGATACTCTGCGCTGCCGAGCTCTGCCATGACATCTTTTGGAAGGTCAATGAGAACCGGGCCCGGTTTTCCGGTGCGGGCGATGTAGAAGGCTTCTTTGATGATGCGTCCGAGGTCTTCCCGGTTTCTGACGGTCACGCCGTATTTCGTGATGCTGCGGGTGATGCCGACGATATCAACCTCCTGGAACGCATCGTTTCCGATAAGGTGGCGGGCTACCTGTCCAGTGAAGCAGACAAGCGGAACGCTGTCGTAGTTTGCCGTTGCAAGGCCGGTAACCAGGTTGGTTGCACCAGGGCCGCTGGTAACAAGGCATACGCCGACTTTTCCTGTCGTTCTCGCATAGGCATCCGCCTCATGCACCAGCGCCTGCTCGTGGCGCGGCAGAACGATTTTGATTTCATCCTGTTTGTAAAGCTCATCGCTGATATCGATGGTGCAGGCTCCCGGATAACCGAAGAGATACTCGACACCTTCCTCTTTCAGAGCCTTTACCAGAAGTTTGTTTCCTGTAATCTGTTTCATATGAAAACCTCCTGTTCTAAATTAAAAACTCCCTGAACGTAAGACACAATTTTCTGTGCCTTACGTTCAGGGAGAATGTTTCCATCCACGGTACCACCTGAATTCCAGAAGAATCCTCTTCTGCTCATTCCGTACAGGATTTTAAACGTTTCATCCGATACGGCATCCCGGTAACGTGGGAATGACGTTGGAGCCTACTGGGAAAAATTGTTGTCTGCTTTTTCTGTTCAGTCCACTGCTCGAGGGCTACTTCCACAGGCGCGCTCACGGAAACTTTTCACCAGCCGTTTCCTCTCTTTTGCTTCACGCCGCCAGGTACTCCTCCCTGTCACTGCATTTTTGATTTACTTTGTTGTCTATTATAGTCGGAAATGACACACGTTGTCAATCGTTTCGCGCCCTTTTCTTGACTTTTTGCCCTGCATGTGCTTTACTTAAGCAGGTTTGGCTAAATAAGAATAAGGAGTTTTATACCCATGATGATGACATACACACAGGAAGAGCTCTCTTCCATTGTCCACGCATTTTCCTTTCCGGGCACCGTCACGGACTGGACGCCGCACGGAAACGGCCATATCAACGATACGTTTCTGGTCCGCTCCACCGAAAACAGTGTTCTCCGCAAATCGATTCTGCAGCGTATGAACCGCACTGTTTTCCACAATCCAACGGAGCTGATGCAGAATATTGCACAGGTGACCTCGTTTCTGCGGAAAAAAATCACGGCTGCAGGCGGAGATCCATTCCGCGAGACGCTGAACCTGATTCCGACGACAGACGATGCCTGGTTTTTCGTCGATGAACGCGGAGAATTCTGGCGCGCATTTCTCTTTATTTCCGATGCGTCCTGCTATGATGCCGTGACAGATCCGAAGCTGTTTTACGAAACCGGTAAGGCTTTCGGCCGCTTTCAGCAGATGCTCTCCGATTTCCCGTCCGCCTCTCTTTTTGAGACGATCCCGGATTTCCACAACACACCGCTCCGCTATCAGGCACTTTTACAGGCGGCACAGGCGGATTCGAAAGGACGGCTGAAAAACGTTTCGGATGAGATGGCGTTTTTCCTCGACCACGCAGACGATTACGGCGTGGCCGAGCGCATGAAGGCCTCGGGCGAGCTGCCGCTCCGCGTAACGCACAACGATACGAAACTGAACAACATTATGATCGATGACAAAACCGGCGAAGGCATCTGTGTCATCGACCTCGACACGATCATGCCGGGACTGTCGATCTTTGACTTCGGCGATTCGATCCGCTTCGGCGCGAATACGGCCGCTGAGGACGAACAGGATGTCTCGAAGGTGTCTCTTTCCCTTCCGCTCTTTGAAAGCTACACAGAGGGCTTTCTCGCAGGCTGTGCCGGTTCCCTGACCCGCGCGGAGGTCGAGATGCTGCCGATGGGTGCAAAACTGATGACCCTCGAATGCGGCATCCGTTTTCTCGCTGATTACCTGATGGGTGATACCTACTTCAAAACCGCTTACCCGGAGCACAACCTCGTGCGGGCGCGGACGCAGATCGCGCTTGTGGCGGATATGGAAGAAAAATGGGGCGAGATGGAGAATATCGTCGCACGGGCTTCGTTTTCCCACTAAGCATCCGAATAAATTCACTGCATCAAAAAGGCACAGCTGGAAGTATCTTTCTGCTTCCCGCTGTGTCTTTTTTGTTATTTTTCTACTATATAATATGTTTCATATTATGCTCTCGGAACGCTGACAATGCGCAGATCGTATTTCTTCAGCATCTCGCCGCCCTGTACTTTTTCTCCAGTCAGGATATCTTCTTTTCCGTCGAAGACTGCCGGAAGCGGAAGCTCCTCATCCTTGAAGTTGATGATAAAGTACAGATCCTCGCCGTCTGCCTGGCGTTTTGTGATTTCCAGTGCGGTTGCTTCTTCGATGACCGGCTGAATAGCTGCGCCGTCTGCTGCCATGGCAAGTACTTTTGCAAGGCCGTTCTCGGAGAGGTCGGTTCCGACATAGTATACGATTCCTTTTCCGAACGAATTCTTCGCAACTGCGGTCATGCCTGCGTAGAAGTCATCCTCATATTTGGCAACTTCTTCGGCTCCCTCGAGGTGCATCAGGTCGCATACGAGACGGCACTCTTCCTCGGTTCCATCTGCGAAACGGATCTTGTTTCTCTGCTCCGGTGCAAGAGCATCGATCTCTTCTACCCATACGCCTGCCATTTTTCTGAGCGGTCCCGGGTATCCGCCGAGATGAACGTTGTCCGACTGTCCGACGATACCGCTCATGTAGGTGGTGATGAGGGTTCCGCCTGCCTGTACATAAACTTCCAGGCTCTCTGTCACACCGTCTTTTACCATGTAGAGAACCGGTGCTGCAACGAGGTCATATTTGGAGAAGTCCGCGTCGACCGGAATCATATCGACAGCGATGTTCTTGTTATAGAAGTAATTGTACATCTGCTCGATCTGGTCTACGTAACGTAAATCGCGGTTCGGTCCGCTGGTGTACTCCAGTGCCCAGTAGTTTTCCCAGTCGAAGATGATGCCGACTTTTGCGTGGTTCTCGGAGCCCATCACACGGCTTCCGATTTTCTCCAGTTCTTTTCCGAGCTGGGTTACCTCACGGAAGACACGGGTATCTGCGGTTCCTGCGTGTGCGATAACAGCACCGTGGAATTTCTCGCATCCGCCGACGCTTCTTCTCAGCTGGAAGAACTGAATCGTGTCTGCGCCGTGTGCAACGGTCTGATAGCTCTGTGCGCGCATCTGGCCCGGTTTCTTTAAGGAGTTGTACGGCTGCCAGTTCTGCTGGCTCGGAGTCTGCTCCATCAGCATGAACGGTGCGTCTTTGAGGCCGCGCATCAGGTCGTGGGTCATAGCTACGTGGCTCCATGGCGTATTGTAGCTCGGGTAGTTGTCCCAGGATACGATATCCATTTCTTTTGCCCACTTGAAATAGTCGAGGCCTTTGTACGTTCCCATCAGGTTTGTGGTGATCGGGGTTTCTTTGTCGTATTTACGGATCGCGTCGCGCTCCATTTTGTAGTTGTTCAGCATGCCGTCGGAGTTGAAACGCATGTAGTCAAGAGAGATACCTGCGAATGCAGTGCCGCATCCCCATGCCATTCCGTCTCCCAGATCGTTCGGCGGTACAATCTCGTCCCAGTCGTAGATCGTGTGGCCCCAGAACTCCATGTTCCATGCCTTGTTGACTTCGTCGAGTGTTTTATATTTGTCTTTCAGCCATACGCGGAATGCCTTTGCACAGTTCTCGCAGTAGCACTCGCCGCCGTACTCATTGCTGATGTGCCAGCAGACGATGTTTTTGTTGTCGCCGTAGCGCTCAGCCAGTTTTTCTGCGAGGCGTTTTGCATATTTCTGGAAAACCGGGCTGTTCGGGCACGCATTGTGGCGATGGCCGAATTTGTGATGGCGTCCTTCGAAATCGGTTCTTGCCACTTCCGGATAACGGTGTACCATCCATGCCGGGAGTGCGCCGGTGGATGTTGCCATGACGATCTGAACGTCCTCTTTTGTCAGGGTGTCTACGATCTCGTCGAGCTCGGTGAAGTCGTACTCATTCTCGGACGGCTGGATTTTTGCCCAGGAAAATACGTTGATCGTGGTGCTGTTGATGCCGGCCTGATGGAAAAGTTTCATATCCTCATCCCAGATCTCTTTTGGCCACTGGTTCGGGTTGTAGTCTCCTCCGTATAACATTTTTTTGAATTTTGGCTGCATTTTTTTGATTCCTCCTGTGTTTGGATATCTCGTTTTGATGGCTCTATTATATACTGGTCTTTGTGAGAAAAGTATGATATGCTTGTCTAAAAAGTATGAATTTTCGAAACTCATTCCGGAATCTTATTTTAGACTTTTCTTTCAGAAAGGAACTGACTGTTATGCCTATTTTCTTTAAACCGTCCGCCTCGGATTTTTCCCTCTCCGCCGACAGCATCGGCAACCGCTGGCTGCAGGAGCCCGTTGTGCGCCCGAACGGCTTTCCCCTGTATCACTGGATCCAGACGGAACGCGGCGAAGGGCTGCTGACCCTCGAAGGCCAGGAACTTTTGCTGAAACCAGGCGACGGGGTTCTGATTGCTCCGCATGTACCGCATGAATACCGCGAAAACGGCGGAAGCGGGATGTGGTTTACATCCTTTCTGACCTTTGACGGAAAGCTCTCCGAGGATCTCTATAAAATCTGTGCCGTCGCGCCGTATCTTTTTGTCCCGGCCTCGGAGGGTACGTGGTTTCAGAAATGGATTGACCGTATGATCGACTCGCATTTTCTGAAAAATGAAATCGATGATACTGCACTCTCCGTTGGATGCTTCGAGTTTCTGACACGGCTTTCCCAGCTCCGCACCGGCCTTTCCCGGACGGAGCATCCGCTGTATCTCCAGTATGTCCGCCCGGCAATACAGGAAATCGAAAGTCACCTTTCCGACCCGCTCGATGTGGATGATCTGGCGGAACAGCTCCATATCACGCCGCAGTACCTGACCCGCCTGTTCCAGCGTTTTGTCGGCAGCTCTGTCCGCTCGTACATCAGCGTTCTGCGCATCAGCCGCGCCAAGGAGCTTCTCATCAGCCGTCCTTACACTACGCTCGACGGCATCGCTGCCCTCTGCGGCTACCGCGATGTCAGTTACTTTATCTCGGTTTTCCGCCAGCAGACCGGGACAACGCCGAAGCAGTTCCGGAAGCTGTACGGCGTATAATCTGCAGCATCCCACTTTCCGGCACAAAAAAATCCTCCGTCTCATTTTACAGACGAAGGATCTTTTTTTCATTCTCTCTTATTTCATGCTTTTCAGAATGCTTCTCGCAACCGACAGTCCGTTTGCGCTTGCCTGCTGGAGGCCGCGGGTCACGGATGCGCCGTCGCCGATGGCGCGGAGGCCTTTGACGCTGGTGCAGAAGTCTTTGTCTACGACAACTTTGTTGGAATAGAATTTTACCTCTACGCCGTACAGCAGAGTCTCATCGCTGGCGATACCCGGGGTAACTTTATCGAGGGCTTCGATCATCTCGGCAATGTCGACCATGATACGGTGCGGGAAGACCAGGGAAAGGTCGCCCGGAACGGCATCTTTTAAGGTCGGGATCAGGTTGTTGCGGCAGAGACGCTCTTCTGTCGTTCTTCTTCCGCGCTTGAAATCGCCGTACGTCTGAACAAGGATCTTGCCGTCGCAGAGCATGTTGGAGAGCTGTGCGATCTGTTTGCCGTACTCGATCGGGGTCTTGAACGGTTTCGTGAAGTTTTTCGATACCAGAAGGGCAAAGTTTGTATTGTTTGTCTTGAACTCCTGGGATTTGTAAGCGTGGCCGTTTACAACTGCCAGACCGTTTTCATAATACTCGGTTGCCACCTCTCCGGACGGGTTCGTACAGAAAGTACGTACCTTATCATCGAAGGTCGGGGTATAGTAAACGAGTTTTGCCTCGTACAGGTTCTTGTTCAGGAACTCCATGACCTCGTCGCGGACTTCCACGCGGACACCGATATCGACAGTTCCGACCTCGGTCTCAATGCCGTGACTGTTGCAGATATGGGAGAACCAGTCGGCTCCCTCTCGGCCTACTGCGGAGACAATCTCATCTGCCTCGTAAACCGTTCCGTCCTCAAGCGTTACAGCTGTCGCACGGCCGTCCTCGATCATAATATTATTGACCATCGTGTTGAATTTCATCTCCACGCCGATCTCTTTTAAGTGATCCTCGAGGCGGCTGTAAATCTTGTAGCCTTCCTCGGTTCCGAGATGGCGGATCGGACATTCGATCAGTTTCAGGTTGGCGTTGATCGCTCTGCGGCGGATCTCACGGATCTCTTTTTCTTTATCGACACCGTAAACGTTCTTGTCTGCGCCGAAATCCAGATAGATCTGGTCGGACTCGTGGATCAGCTCAACCGTCTTTTCATATCCCAAAATCTCCGGCAGATTTCCGCCGACATCCGGGGAAAGGGAAAGCTTTCCGTCGGAGAATGCGCCTGCTCCGGCAAATCCCGTTGTGATCGAGCACGGTTTGCAGTTCACGCATTTTTTCGTTTTTCTCTTTGGACACTGACGGCTCTCGATCGAACGTCCTTTTTCGATCATCAGCACCTTCAGATCCGGTTTCTCTTTCAGCAGTTCATAGGCACAGAAAATACCTGACGGGCCTGCGCCGATAATAATGACATCATATTTCATTCTTTTTTAATTTCCTCTCGTTTTTTACCCCATCACGATCAGATACTGGCCGTCCGGCAGGGCAAAGACTTCGCTCTGCTCTTCTAATTCCGCATCCGACATTTCTTCCACGTCCATGCCCTCTTCTTCCATGTAGGCGCGCACGTCGTCCAGATTGTCGGCAACGACTGCAAGGCAGTCCTCCAGAAAGGCCTCTGCCTCATCGTAATTTTCAGCCACCGGCTCATCGAATAACTGGCCCTGATTCATTAAAAATGTGTTGATGCATTCTTCGGTATATTCTCCCATTCTGGTTTCCTCCTCTATTCGTTTTATTTTTCCTGATTCTTTCTGTGAAAAAGCATTAAGATTTCCTCCGGCCGGTCGAGCAGTTCCATCGCGTGGTTGTCGATCAGCTCCTGGCGCGGACGGAATCCCCACGTCACACCAACGGTAAACATGCCTGCAGCATTTCCGGTCTGCATATCCGTATTGGTATCTCCAAAATACAGGCACTCTTCCGGTCTGGCGCCGAGTGCGTCTGCAATCGCAAGCGCACCGATCGGGGACGGCTTTCTCGGGATTTCTGCGGTCTGCCCCTGAATCCGGTTGAAAAAGCCCGGTCCGTACACACTTTCCACGACGTGGATGGCCGCCTCGTGCGGCTTGTTGGAACATACGGCAATCGGAACTTCTTCCCGCAGCGCGGTCAGGGTTTCCCGCATATTAGGATACGGCTTTACATGATACAGCGGGTCCTCGTTGAACCACGCGCGGCCAAGGCGGATGCCCTCCTGCAGATAGTTCAGTTCTGCATCTCCGGCGTCCTTTAAGGCGCGCTCCACTGCCAGATCGAAACCGTCTCCGGCGTAAAAGTTGAAGGCTTCTACCGGGCGCGGCACAAGTCCAAAATGTTCCAGAACGCGGTTGACTGCATGCGCAATCGATTCTACGGTGTCTGCGATGGTGCCGTCCAGGTCAAAGATACAAGCTTTTATCATATTCTGACTTCCCTTCGTTGTCTCTTTTGTTCTTCGATTTTCTTTCTTCTCTCTCTTCTTGTCCGCAATCATTATATCCTGTATTTTCTCCCTGCGCAACCATATTTTCTTTTCCTGCACTTTGTGATAAAATGAAGCTGTTTTTCAGATTCTTGGAAAGGAAAAAAACAGAATATGAATCAGACTGTGAAAATATTTTTTACCGATATGGACGATACCCTGCTAAATTCCGAAAAGCAGGTGACAAAAGAAAACATGGATGCCATTTCAGAGGCACTTGCCGCCGGCCACAAAATTGTGTTCAACACCGGCCGCCCGCTCTCCGGCTTTCTGCCGATCTTAAAAGAGCTCGGACTTGACCGCGAAGGCTGCTATGCCATCGCTTTCAACGGCGGACTGATTTACGACTGTGCTGCGCAAAAAACGCTGTACCGCCGCACGATTCCGCTCGAATATGCACGCGTCATTTTCGAAAAAACGCAGGAGGCAGGCCTCTACTGCCACACCTACTCCGACACCTCTCTTCTCTGCCGCCATGCGGGCGAGGAAACGCGTATTTACACGCAGGCAATCCACATTCCCGTTGTGGAGGATCCGCTTCTGCCGGAGCACCTCGCCGAGGAGCCGTGCAAGATGATTGTAATTGATCTCCACGACCGTGCCAAAATGGATGCTTACCGCGCTGTCATGGAGCCGTGGGCGAAAGGAAAAATTTCGATGTTCTACTCCAGCCCGCATTACCTCGAGCATGTCCCGGAACACGTTTCCAAGGGCCATGCCGTGAAAAAACTCTGCGAGCTTCTTCAGATTCCGCTTGCCAACACCGTGGCCGCCGGAGATCAGGAAAATGATATTTCGATGATCGAGGCCGCTGCCGTCGGTGCCGCCATGAAAAATGCAACCGATGCGGTAAAAGCGAGTGCGGATTATATCACAGAAAACGACTGCAACCACAGCGGTGTGGCAGAGATTCTTCGTAAGTTTATCCTTGCCTGATGCTGTTTCTGTGTCAGGAAACCTTCTTTTTCTTGTTTTCTTTGGCACTTTTTCCGAATCCCGTAAGATTTTACTTTCTTTTTTGTTGAAACTGTATTACAATAGTTTCAAAGGACAGCATTTGAAAGGAGACTTGAATCGAGATGTCACGGAAATCAAAACGTATTCTGCTTACTCTGGCTTCTGCCGCTGTCGGCGCAGCCTGCGGTGCGGCAGTCTATTTTATCCGGAAAGGAAAAGCAGATCTTGAAACAGATTTTGACGATTTTAAAGACGAATTTGAAGAGGAAGAGCCTGCTCCTGCTGAACGTACTTATACGACCCTTCCGAAAACGAAAAGTACAGAGGATGCTGCACCGGATCCGGAATCTGCAGCTTGCAATGAGGGTTCCGAAACAGCTGATGCAGAAGCTGAAAGCGAAACCGCAGAGTCCGAAGAAGAAAACACGGAAAAAGAAAGCGGTGCGGACGATAGCGAAAGCGCATGTGAAGCGCCGAACGCTGAATCTGGCGATGATGAAGCGGATTCTTGCAAGGAAGAAACAACAGAAGAAACTGCAGGCGCCGCAGAAGAAACACCGTCTGCTGCGGATTGTGAAGTTTCTCCGCAGGAAAAAAGCGAAGTAACCGCAGAATAAAACCCAAAAACAGAATATAGAACCATAAGGAAGTAATTCCTGGGGAGGGAAACCTCCCCTTTTTTATGGAAAGGAGATTGTTATGGAACTTGCAAAACGCGATGACGTCCCTGTAGAACTTACCTGGGACCTGTCTTTAATCTATCCAGCCGAGGAGGCCATGCTTGCCGATGCGCAGAAAATGAAAGAGTTAAGTCTTTCTATGGAAGCATCCTACAAAGGAAAACTCACCAGCGCAGATGTTATCAATCAATGCCTCGACGATTACCAGGAGGTCTACCGTCTGATCACACTGACCGCCAACTACTGCGATCTCGCCGTCTCTGTCGACTATTACAACAGTGCAAACCAGACGCGCAACGACCGCATCAACAGCCTGATCTCTGAGATTTTCAGCCGTCTCACCTTTATCGAGAGCGAGCTTTCCGAACAGTCCGAGGATGTTTTGAACGAGGCCATGCAGCAGTCAGATGCGAACCGCTGCTATCTCGCCGAGATTCTCCGCAACAAGGCACACCGCCTGAGTCCGGAAACCGAGCGTGCCATTTCCGCTCTGTCCCAGACCTTCTCAGCTCCATACCAGATCTACAACATGGCAAAACTTGCCGATATGAAATTTGATTCTTTCACCGTAAACGGAAAAGAATATCCGCTCGGCTACTCCCTGTTTGAAGATAATTATGAGTACGAAAAAGACACCGATATCCGCCGCAGTGCATTCTCTGCCTTTTCTGCCAAAATCAGACAGTATGAAAATGTAACTGCAGCCGCTTACAATACCCAGCTTCAGACGGAAAAGACCATGGCCACGCTGCGCGGCTTCGATTCCGTCATCGACTCCCTTCTGTTCCCGCAGCAGGTCAGCCGCGAGCTGTACAACCGTCAGATCGATCTCATCACCACCCGTCTGGCTCCGCATATGCGCAAATATGCCCGCCTGCTGAAAAAGATCCACAACCTTGACCACATGACTTTCGCCGATCTGAAAATCGCCGTCGACCCGGAGTACGATCCGTCTGTCACGATCGAGGAATCGAAACAGTACATCGAAAAAGGCCTTGCCATTCTCGGCGACGATTACGTTTCCATGATTCAGGAGGCGTACAAAAAACGCTGGGTTGACTTTGCACAGAACCAGGGAAAATCCACCGGCGGCTTCTGCGCCAGCCCGTACGGAAAAGGTTCCTTTATTCTCTTAAGCTGGAATAACCGCATGGCAGATGTTTTCACGCTGGCGCATGAACTCGGCCACGCCGGCCATTTCCGTCTCTGCAACGGCGCACAGGCGATTCTCGATACCGAGGTTTCCTCTTATTTTGTCGAGGCGCCGTCTACCATGAACGAGCTTCTGATGGCTCATTATCTGCTGAAAACGAACCCGGACAAGCGGTTCCGCCGCTGGGTTTTAAGCTGTATGATCAGCAACACATATTATCACAACTTTGTCACCCATCTGATGGAGGCTGCTTACCAGCGCGAGGTTTACAAGCTCATCGATGCCGGCGACAGTGTACAGGCTGAGACGTTAAGCAGCATTATGAAAGAGACCCTGCAGAAGTTCTGGGGCGACGATGTGGAAATTTCCGATGACGCAGCGCTCATCTGGATGCGCCAGCCGCATTACTATATGGGACTTTACTCTTACACCTACAGCGCCGGACTGACCGTTGCCACACAGGTCTGCAAGCGCATCGAAACCGAAGGCCAGACCGCTGTCGATGACTGGAAAAAGGTACTGACTGCCGGAAGCACAAAGACACCGGAAGAACTGGCAAAGATGGCCGGCGTTGATATCTCGACGGATGCGCCGCTTCTCGATACGATTGAGACGATTGGATCGATCATCGATGAGATCTGCGAGCTGACCGAAGAGCTGGGCTGCTGATCCCGTCCGCATTGCAACTCTCTATCAAACAGTAAAAACGGATTGTTCCGTCAGTTTCTATCACTGACGAAGCAATCCGTTTTTTTCATATCTTTTTTCACGCATTCCAGCATTTTTTCAGAATCGCAGCTGCCTCTGCAATCTTCTCCTCCGAAAGCCCCGCATACCCGATCAGCACCGTGCCGCCCTGTGCGGGATCTGCGGCAGCGCCGATGCTGTACCGCTCCAGCCCATACACACGCACGCCAGCCTCTTTTGCCCGCTGTACCGCCTCCGCTTCAGAGAGTCCTTTCGGCAGGTGGACCAGCACATGGACGCCCGCATTCTCGCCGGACACCGTGTACTCCCGCCCAAACTCCTTCAGAAGCCGGATCAGCAGGTCGTGCTTTCCTTTATACTGCGCACGCATCCGGTTCAGATGACGCTCGAACGCGCCGCTCCGCATAAATTCTTCCAGAATCTTCTGATCCGTCTTCGAAACTGTCGCGGAAAAGCATCTTCCGTTCTCCTCGTAGGCAGGCAGCAGCGTCTCCGGCAGCACCATGTAGCTGATGCGGATGGACGGCGCAATCGCCCGCGAAAACGTTCCAAGATAGATCACTTTTCCCTCTGTGTCATTGCCCTGCAGTGCCGGGATCGGGCGGCCCTTGTAGCGGAATTCACTGTCGTAATCATCCTCGATCAGATACCGCCCATTTTCCCTCGATGCCCACGTAAGGAGCTGCATCCGCCGCTTCATCGGCATGACCATGCCCATCGGGAACTGGTGGGACGGCATGATGTACGCCAGATCCGCCCCGCTCTTTTCCAGCTCCGCCGGCCGCATGCCCGCTTCGTCCATCGAAATCGTGCACATCGCATAGCCGAGCTTTGCAAAGCAGCGGTAGGCACTGATATACGTCGGGTTTTCCATCGCCACTTTATGACCACGCCCTAAGATCACCGAAAGCAGCATCAGCAGATAATCATTTCCCGCTCCGATGATGATCTGCTCCGTGCGGCAGTTCACGCCGCGTGCGTGGTGCAGATAGTCGCGGATCGCTTCCCGGAGGCCGTGCTCGCCCTTCGCATCCCCAAGCTGGAACAGTCTGTCATCTGCGTCCAGCAGGACTTCTTTCGAGATCTTCTTCCAGCTGTTCTGCGGAAATCCACCCGGCGCCGTGCCGATCACCGCAAAATCGCAACGGAACGGCGTCTGCTCCGCGGCATCATCCTCTTTTGTCTCCTCTTTCTTTTCATCGAGGCGGTACAGTCCCTCAATCTCACAGACAAAATATCCTTTGCACGGCACACTCTCCAGATACCCTTCGGATACGAGCTGCTCATACGCCAGATCCACGGTACTCCGGCTCACCGACAGATAGCCCGAAAGCGCCCGCGCCGACGGCAGCCGCTCCCCTGCACGGATCCGTCCGCCGCGGATTTCCTCGCGGATAAAACCGTAGATCTGCTCATAGAGCGGTGTCTTCCGGTGCGGATCCAGCGAAATCGTCAATTCATTCATCTTCCCATCTCCCCTGACAAAAAGAACAGCCGCCTGGGATGTCGGTTTCATCCAGGCGGCTGCTCTGTTCCATTTCAAAATTCTTATTTATTTCGCTGCCGGCAGCTTGAAAGAGCTCTTCAGGGATACGATGCGGTTGAACACCAGTGCATCCTCTTTGGAATCTTTTGCGTCTACACAGAAGAATCCGTTTCTGACAAACTGGAAGCTGTCGTATGCTTTCGCATCTTTTAAAGACGGCTCCAGATAGCACTCTTTTAATACGGTCAGGGAGTTCGGATTCAGGTTCATGGAACCATCCTCGTTGTAAACGCCCTTCTCCTCGTCGATCAGGTTTTCGTACAGACGGCACTCTGCTTTGACGGCTGTCTTTGCTGCTACCCAGTGGATTGTTCCTTTGACTTTTCTTCCGTCCGGGGAATTTCCTCCCTTGGACTCCGGATCGTACGTTCCATGGATTACGGTAATGTTTCCGTTCTCGTCTTTCTCGCATCCGGTGCAGGTTACAAAGTATGCGTTCATCAGGCGGACTTCATTGCCCGGGAACATACGGAAGTATTTGCGGACCGGCTCCTCCATGAAGTCTTCGCGCTCGATGTACAGCTCTCTTCCGAACGGTACCTGGCGGCTGCCAAGCTCCGGATTCTCGAGGTTGTTCTGTACTTCCAGCATCTCGATCTGGTCTTCCGGATAGTTGTCGATGACAAGTTTCACCGGATTTAAGACTGCCATGGTACGGGCTTTTTTCAGCTTCAGGTCCTCGCGGATGCAGTACTCCAGCATCGCATAGTCAACGGAGCTGTTTGCTTTTGATACACCGCACAGATCTACGAATTTCTTGATGGACTCCGGTGTAAAGCCTCTGCGGCGGAGTGCTGCGATGGATACGAGACGCGGGTCATCCCAGCCGTCTACCACGCCGTCCTCTACCAGCTTTTTGATGTAACGTTTTCCGGTAACCACGTTGGTCAGATACAGCTTTGCAAACTCAATCTGGCGCGGCGGCATCGGATATTCCAGCTCGCGTACAACCCAGTCGTACAGCGGACGGTGGTCCTCAAACTCCAGCGTACAGATAGAATGGGTAATGCCTTCGATGGCGTCCTCGATCGGATGCGCGAAGTCGTACATCGGGTAGATGCACCAGGTATCGCCGGTTCTGTGGTGATGCATATGGGCTACACGGTAGATAACCGGGTCTCTCATGTTGATGTTCGGTGATGCCATATCGATTTTCGCACGGAGTACTTTGCTTCCGTCCTCGAATTCGCCGTTTTTCATGCGCTCGAACAGGTCCAGATTTTCCTCTACGGAACGATTGCGGTACGGGCTCTCTTTTCCAGGCTCGGTTAAGGTTCCGCGGTACTCACGGATCTCCTCTGCGGACAGATCGCAGACGAATGCTTTTCCTTTTTTGATCAGTTTTACGGCTGCCTCATACATCTGTGGGAAATAATCGGATGCGTAGTACAGATGATCCTTCCAGTCTGCGCCAAGCCACTGGATATCGGCTTTGATGGAATCGACAAACTCGGTTTTCTCTTTTGTCGGGTTGGTATCATCGAAACGCATGTGGAACTCTCCGTTGTACTCCTGTGATAAACCGTAGTTTAACAGAATGGATTTCGCATGTCCGATATGAAGATAGCCGTTTGGCTCCGGCGGGAATCGTGTGCAGACATGGTCGTAAACGCCCTCTGCCAGATCTTTGTCAATCGCAAGCTCGATAAAATTTTTGGAAACAACTTCTTTTTCTTCCATAATAAGGTCAGGCCTCCCTCAAATCTTTTCGTTTGGAGCACTGCCCCGAAAAGGGCGCAAAATGCTCTGTGTATTCTATCACTATAACACAAAAGCATTCTCCTGCAAAGCATTTTTTTCGGTACACAAAGCCGCCGGAGCGGACCGGTGCCTATTCTTCTGCCTCGTGTGCGGTCACCTGGCGGTGCTCCACGGAGGTCGAGAACACGATCTGCGTCCGCGTCCGTCCAAAATGCTGCAGCTCGCCGATAAACTGGTCGAGCTCAATGGTACTAACAAAAAGGCCCTCAATGAGCATGGAGTAATCACCGGTAACGCAATTACATTCCACGACATTGTGGACCTTTTCAATATAGGGATAAAATTCTTTTTTCTGAACCGGCTCAACCTCGAGGTTGATGAACGCTTTGATCGGATATCCCAAAAGCGCCGGATTTAATTTGACCTGATATCCTGTAATGTAGCCTTCCTTCTCCAGCCGCTCAATTCTGGCGGAAACTGCCGGGGAGGATAAAAATACGTGTTCCGCGATTTCTTTCAGCGGCATCCTGGCGTTTTCCCGAAGGAGATTCAGGATTTTTGCATCGATATGATCGAGCTCATGGCGCGCCGCATCGTTTCTGCTTTTTTCATGTTTCATACGCTGCTCTCCTGTTTTTTCACTTTTATACTGTTCAGCATATCACGTTCGCCGTTTTTTGTCTACGAAAACGTGATCCGACAGAAGCCGGCTTTCGAAAAGAAAGAAAAAGTGCTTCTGTCCCTTGGTATTTAAAATCAAACGCAAAAATAAATAAGATTTCACAGTTCTTCGGCGGCGGTATTTACAAATTCTGCGGCTGGTGTTATTCTTCCGGTATCAACTGAAAAACAAGAATTGTTTCAGACAATATATACAATTTAACTCGTGCAGAAAGAAGGAGATTATTATGAAAACAAGAATGGAAGCAGATTCAATTGGTACCCTGGAAGTCCCATCTGACGCCTACTATGGAGTACAGTCTCTCCGTGCAAAACGGAATTTTCCGATCACAGGAACACCGATCAACCCAGTCATGATCCAGAATCTCGCCAAGATCAAAAAGGCAGCTGCCATCTCCAACCGCGAAGCAGGACGTCTTCCGGAAGAAAAAGCGGCTGCCATTATCAATGCCTGTGATGAAATTATTTCCGGCAAATTAAAAGAAGAATTCATCGTTGACGGAATCCAGGGCGGTGCCGGAACGAGCGCCAACATGAACGCAAACGAAGTCATCGCAAATCGTGCTATTGAGCTTCTGGGCGGCACAAAGGGAGATTATTCTATTGTTCACCCGAATGATCACGTCAACATGGCACAGTCCACGAACGACGTTATCCCGACTGCCGGAAAGCTGACCGTTCTTGATCTGCTCCCGCATCTGCTGCACGCACTGGAATCTCTCCACGCTGCACTGCTCGGCAAGTCACAGGAGTTTGACCACATCCTGAAAATGGGAAGAACACAGCTTGAGGACGCTGTTCCGATGCGTCTCGGCCAGAGCTTCCACGCTTACGCAACGATGATTGAGCGTGACATCCGCCGCATCCACCGCACCAGCAAAGATCTCTATACGGTCAATCTCGGCGGAACCGCGATCGGCACGACCATCAATGCTTCGGACTATTATCTCCACCACATTGTTCCGACACTCGCCGCTGTCACAGGCTACCCGCTGATGCAGGCGGAGGATCTGTTTGATGCGACGGAGAACCTCGACTGCTTTGTGAATGTTTCGGGTTCTCTCAAAACCTGCGCCGTCAACCTTTCCAAGATGTGCAACGATCTGCGTCTTCTGTCCAGCGGTCCGCGCACCGGCTTCGGCGAGATCAACCTGCCGCCGATGCAGAACGGTTCCTCGATCATGCCTGGAAAGATCAACCCGGTTATCCCGGAGGTTGTGACACAGGTTGCGTTCCATGTCATCGGAAATGATACGGCCATCACGATGGCTGCTGAGGCAGGACAGATGGAGCTGAATGCGTTCGAGCCGGTTGTCTTCTATTCCCTGTTCTCCTCCATCACCTCGATGACAGGAGCCGTTACGACACTCGTGAAGAACTGTATTCTCGGCATTACGGCAAATGAGAAACGGTGTGAAGATCTCGTTTCGAAGAGCGTCGGCATCACGACAGCTCTCTGCCCGTATATCGGATATCAGAAAGCAGCTTCGATTGCGAAGAAATCGCTGAAGACAGGCGAGAGCGTTACCTCTCTCGTTCTGAAGGATGAGCTGCTGACGCAGAAGCAGCTCGACGACATTCTCGACCCGTACGCGCTGACCGGACCGGAACTGCCGGACGAGAATGATCTGGTGGGCTGAATCCGCTCTGTATCATATGAAAACACCAGAAAAAGACTTCCCGGATGTTATGTTTGTCCGGAAAGTCTTTTTCTCGTTCTGCTCTATCTGAAATTCTTCTTATAGCAATCCCCGAAAATAATGCAAAAAATTCAGCACCGCAGAGCGTGAATTACTGCGTCACAGATTTTCGTCGTACCCCGGTACGCCTTCAAATCTGTTCCTTGCAATTCGCGCTCTGCAGCAC
>NZ_CDRRUH010000058.1:0-21004 GCF_977045365.1 Fusicatenibacter sp. | reverse complement strand
GCCGGATTACTCTCCGTACCTGGTCTACAAACGGGGCACAGGAGCATATTTTGGACAAACTGGGATATGGTCTTGTCAGGCGGCTGAAGGATGACCGGGGAGAAGGAATTGATACGGTTTATTTTGTCAAAAAGGAAGAAAACGACAGATAACATGGTGCTTGCAAATCGCAGCTTATCGTGTCATAATCGGAAGCATAAGACAACAAAAGGAGGGCTATAGCTATGCCTTGTACAACCATTTTAGTTGGAAAGAAAGCATCGTATGACGGTTCCACCATGATCGCGCGAAATGACGATTCCGGTGCGGGTCATTATACATCGAAAAAATTTGTGGTGATTCACCCGGAGGAGCAGCCGAGAACATATAAAACCGAGATTTCTCATCTGACCATCGAGCTTCCGGACAATCCGATGCGGTACACTGCAGTGCCAAATGCAGAAAAAGGCGAGGGTGTCTGGGCAGCAAGCGGCGTAAATGCAGCGCAGGTCGGTATGACTGCGACCGAGACAATCACATCGAATCCGCGTGTGCTGGGTGCTGATCCGCTTGTTGTTTATCAGCCGGCGGAAGACGGAAAAGAAGAGGTTCCGGGCGGAATCGGTGAGGAGGACCTTGTTTATATTGTTCTTCCTTATATTAAAAGTGCCAGAGAGGGTGTCAAAAGACTGGGCAGTCTGCTGGAGCAGTATGGTACATACGAGATGAACGGCATTGCATTTCAGGACCACGATGAAATCTGGTGGCTGGAGACGATCGGCGGCCATCACTGGATGGCAGTGAAAGTGCCGGATGACCATTATGTAGCCATGCCGAACCAGCTTGGCATCGATCATTTTGATCTGGAGGATGCACTCGGCGAGCAGAAGGAATATATGTGCTCAGCGGATTTGAAAGAATTTATTGAGACATATCATCTGGATCTTTCTATGGACGGAAATTTTAATCCGCGCGATGCCTTCGGAAGCCACGACGATTCCGATCACGTTTACAATACACCGCGTGCCTGGTTCATGGAGCGCTATCTGAACCCGCACACGAAAAAATGGGACGGACCGGATGCCGATTACACACCGGTATCCGATGATATTCCGTGGATGATGGTTCCGGAAAAGAAGATTACCGTAGAGGATGTAAAATATGTACTGTCCTCCCACTATCAGGGAACACCGTACGACCCGTATGCCGCATACGGCGATAAATCATGGAAGGGAGCATACCGCTCCATCGGTGTCAACCGGACCGATTTCCTTTCTGTCATTCAGATGCGCCCGGATCACAAAGGAGACAACGGCATTCTGCAGTGGATTGCATTTGCGTCAAATGCATTCAATGTGCTGGTTCCGTTCTACACCGATGTGACGACAACACCGGAGTATCTTTCCAACACAACGGGAGAGGTTTCCACAGATAACTTCTACTGGGCAAGCCGCATGGTGGCAGCAATGGCAGATGCATCCTATAAGTCTTCTATCTTCCACATTGAGCGGTATCAGGAAAAGGTGATGGCAAAAGGCCATGCACTGATCCATCAGTACGATGCGCTGCTTGCAGGGGAGACAGACGAAACAAAACAGACACAATTGAGAGAAGAAGCAAACAACAAAATCGCTGAAATGCTGAAAAAAGAGACGGGTGCAACACTGCACAAGGTACTCTTTGAACTCAGCAACCAGATGAAAAACGCATATTCCAGATCGGATGCGTAACCCAAATGTGATTCCGCCTGCAGACCGACTTGCGGGCGGAATCGCACTGATAAAAATTTTCAGCGTACTTTGGGGAATTTTGTTGACAAGAGGCGGTTCGTATGCTACAATAAACCAGCGACATGGAAGAAGGTCTTTTTTTTATGCCTGAAATTGCTGAAGTACGAGCAGCAAAAGCAGGGCAGAAACGAAGAGACCGCCGCTGATCCGCAAGGATCACAAGCGATAACGCAAATACACAGTGGAGGTGGAAGTCGTGCGCGTAAAAATCACATTGGCATGTACTGAATGCAAACAGCGTAATTACAACATGACAAAAGAGAAAAAGAACCATCCTGAGAGAATGGAGACAAAGAAGTACTGCAGATTCTGCAAAAAGCACACAATGCACAAAGAAACCAAATAATCTTTGGTAAGAGGTGATCCAATGGCAGAAACTGAAAAAAAAGCATCCAAAAAGAGCTGGTTCAAGGGCTTGAAAGCAGAGTTCAGAAAAATCATCTGGGTTGACAACAAAACGCTGGGCAAGCAGACCGTTGCAGTCGTAGCGATCTCTGCAGTAACCTGCGGGTTAATCACCCTGGTTGACAGCGCTGTAATCGAGTTCGTCAATTTATTGATCAAATAAGGATAAAGGTGTCAGAATGTCAGAAGTAAACTGGTATGTAGTCCACACCTATTCGGGCTATGAAAACAAAGTAAAAGCCAATATTGAGAAAACAATTGAGAACCGTCATCTTGAGGATCAGATTTTGGAAGTACGTGTTCCTATGGAAGAAGTTGTTGAAGTCAAGAACGGAACCAAGAAACAGGTACTCCGGAAATTGTTTCCGGGCTACGTTCTGATCAACATGATCATGAACGACGATACCTGGTATGTTGTCCGCAATACCAGAGGTGTTACGGGCTTCGTAGGACCGGGATCCAAGCCGGTACCGCTTACGGATGAGGAAATGGTGAACCTTGGAATCACCGGTGGTGAGGAAAAGGTTGAGCTTGACCTTGAAGTCGGCGATGCAGTCGTTGTAACAGGCGGCGCATGGAAGGATACAACCGGACTGATTCAGAGTATCAACGATACAAAACAGATGGTTACCATCAATGTTGAGCTGTTCGGCCGCGAAACGCCGGTAGAAATAAGTTTCGCAGAAGTCAAGAAGATGTAAGAAATGCCCCAGGGGCGTTTCGTGGGAGGGAAATTCCCGCAATTACCACATTTATTTAGGAGGTGCCGTAAAATGGCAAAGAAAGTTACAGGATATATCAAATTACAGATTCCTGCTGGTAAAGCAACACCAGCACCACCGGTTGGACCTGCACTTGGACAGCACGGAGTAAACATCGTACAGTTTACCAAAGAGTTCAACGCAAGAACAGCAGATAAGGGAGACCTGATCATCCCTGTAGTTATCACTGTATATGCAGACAGAAGTTTCAGCTTCATAACCAAAACTCCTCCGGCAGCAGTTCTGCTTAAGAAAGCCTGCAACCTGAAATCTGGTTCCGGCGTTCCGAACAAAACGAAAGTTGCTACTATCTCTAAGGACAAAGTTCGTGAGATCGCAGAGATGAAGATGCCAGACCTGAATGCAGCAACTGTTGAGGCAGCTATGAGCATGATCGCAGGTACCGCAAGAAGTATGGGTATCGTTGTAGAGGACTAATTTAGAAGAAGAGTTTACATCTTCTCGTATTGACGTGGGAGGGAGATTCCCGCAACTACCACCAGGAGGTTATTAGACAATGAAACATGGTAAGAAATATTTAGAGGCTGCAAAAGCAGTTGATCGTAGCATTCAGTACGATCCGGCAGATGCTATTTCCACAGTTAAGAAATTAGCTACTGCTAAATTTGACGAGACAATCGAAGTTCACATCAAAACTGGTTGTGACGGACGTCACGCAGACCAGCAGATCCGTGGAGCAGTTGTTCTGCCGCACGGTACCGGAAAACAGGTTCGTGTACTTGTTTTCGCTAAAGGCGCAAAAGCTGATGAGGCTGTTGCAGCAGGTGCAGAGTTCGTTGGAGCTGAGGAGCTGATCCCGAGAATCCAGAACGATGGCTGGTTTGATTACGACGTTGTTGTTGCTACACCGGATATGATGGGTGTTGTTGGTCGTCTGGGCCGTGTACTTGGACCGAAAGGTTTAATGCCAAACCCGAAGGCTGGTACCGTAACTATGGATGTTACCAAAGCCGTTAAAGAGATCAAAGCAGGTAAGATTGAGTATCGTCTTGACAAAACAAACATTATCCACGTGCCAATCGGAAAAGCTTCTTTTACTGAGGAGCAGTTAAGCGACAACTTCCAGACGCTGATCGGTGCAATCAACAAAGCAAAACCGGCTACTCTGAAGGGACAGTACCTGAAGAGCGTTACTCTGGCTCCTACTATGGGACCTGGAGTTAAGGTTAATGCTTTGAAGCTTGCATAATAAATGAAATACTGAGAACCCCCGGGGCTGTAATGGCTCCGGGGGTTCTTTGCGTTGAAAAACGGACGCAGGGGAAAGGCGGGCTGCGGGCAGGGCGGGAAACGTGTGCGGGGGAGGGGCTGTGATTTGGATGGGGAGGGACTTGGGACGAGGCGGCGGGGAATGAGGAAGAACCGAGACTATTCGTCAGGAAAACTGATGTTTTCCCGACTCAGAGTCTCTTGAAATCCGGCTTTGTGAGCCGGATTTCATCTCCCTCATTTCCCGCCGTCTCGTTCCAGTCCCTCTCCCATCCAAATCAATGCCCCTCCCCCGCACACGTTTCCCGCCCCACCCACAGCCCGCCTTTCCCCTGCTGAGGGTGGGGACGGACGGGAAGGCGCGCCCGAAAGGGCGCTGTTCCCTAAGGAGGGGGTGAGATGGGGAAAGAATGGGAGGAATGCTAAGGAAGAAATTGGGAAACGGGAGAGCTTACGCAAAGGCGAATTCTGACTCCTTAAGAAAGAGATGTCACTTCAATAGGCAATATGAATAATTATGTTCGGGTAAATATCTAGTGTTTACAGTGTAAATTAAAATCCCTGCTGATTATGGCGGGGATTTTGATTTGCTGAAAAAAGATCAAAATAGTGTTAGAACATGAAAATTAAGGTCAAGTATTCTGCTCGAAATGTTAGTATAATGCTAAGTAGAAAGTAAACGAAAACAATAGAGCCCACGTGCGCTTATGGGCGGCGGGCTCTGGAAAGGGAGGTTTTTATGCAGTATTTTGAGAAACAGGGAAATGCGCTGATTTTCCGGCAGGATGGGGAGACGGTTCGGGTGGAGCCGTGGCAGAAGGACAGTCTTCGGGTGAGAGGTACGGTTCTCTCGGAGATTGAAGAGGGAAGCATTGCACTGCTTGATCCGGAGCCGGTGGAAGCGGAAATTGAGCTGGTGGATGAACTGAAAGCGACGATCAAAAATGGTAAAATCCAGGCGGTTCTTGAAGTTCAGCCTTGGGGACAGAAACTTCGGATTACGTTTCTGAACCAGAAGGGCGAGGTGTTGCTCTCCGAGATCGCGAACGGCGGAGCACTCTGCCTGCGGGCGCACGATTACCGTGCATTAAAGGGCGGCGCTTATCAGTTAAAAGTATCCTTCGATTCCAACCCGGATGAGAAGATTTACGGTATGGGACAGTATCAGCAGGAGAGAATGAACCTGAAGGGCTGCAACCTGGAACTGGCGCACCGCAATTCGCAGGCGAGCATTCCGTTTTATGTATCGAGCCTTGGCTACGGTTTCTTGTGGCACAATGCAGCGGTTGGTGAGGTTCATTTCGGAACAAATACGACAGAATGGCTGGCACGCACCACGAAGCAGCTCGACTACTGGGTAACCGCAGGCGATACCCCGGCGGAAATTGAAGAGCACTTTGCAGATGCCATTGGTAAAGTTCCGATGATGCCGGAGTACGGTCTTGGCTTCTGGCAGTGCAAACTGCGCTACTACAATCAGGAGCAGGTACTGAATGTGGCGCGCGAGTACAAAAAACGCGGCATTCCGCTGGATGTTTTCGTGATCGACTACTATCACTGGCCAAGATGCGGTGATTACCGTTTTGACGAGGAATACTTCCCGGATCCGAAGGCAATGATCGACGAGCTGCACGAGATGGGCATTGAGACGATGGTTTCCATCTGGCCGCAGATCGACTGGAGAAGTGAAAATTACGAAGAAATGAAACAGCAGGGACTTCTTGTGAAGAGTAATGCAGGTGTTGATGTTCAGATGCTGTTCCATGGAAATAATGTCTTTTTGGATGCAACGAATCCGAGAACGAGAAAGTATGTCTGGGAAAAAGTAAAGAAAAACTATGCAGATCTCGGCATCCGCACATTCTGGCTGGATGAAGCAGAGCCGGAATTTTCGACGTACGAGTATGAGTGCTACCGCTACGCCGCGGGCCCGGTGGAAGAGATCGGAAATGTTTACCCGAGAGAGTATTCCCGCATGTTCTACGAAGGACAAAAAGAGAACGGGCAGGAAGACATTGTCAACCTTGTGCGCTGTGCATGGCTTGGAAGCCAGAAATACGGTGCGCTCGTGTGGTCCGGAGATATTTTCTCGACCTACGAGGATTTCCGCAAACAGATCTGTGCAGGTCTTCATATGGGACTTTGCGGTATTCCGTGGTGGACGACCGATATCGGTGGATTCCATGGCGGTGTGACCGAAGATCCGGACTTCCAGGAGCTGCTCGTGCGCTGGTTCCAGTTTGGTACTTTCTGCCCGGTTATGCGTATTCACGGAAACCGCGGACCGAGAGAAGAGATCATCAACAAGGCAGGCGAAGTGCGTGAGGGAACCGGAGCTGACAACGAGGTATGGAGCTTCGGAGAGAAAAACTATGAAATCCTGACAAAATTCATTGGTGTCCGTGAAAAAATGCGCGATTACACGAGAAGCCTGATGGCAGAAGCACACGAAAAAGGAACACCGGTCATGAGAACGATGTTCTATGAGTTCCCGGAGGATGCAGCGTGCTGGGATATCTCCGATGCTTACATGTTCGGTTCCGACATTCTTGTAGCCCCGATCGTTCAGCCGAAAGCAACGAGCCGCACCGTCTATCTGCCGTCCGGCGCATCCTGGACCCTGGCAAATACCGGAGAGGTTTACGAGGGCGGAAAATCCTACGAAATCGACGCCCCGATCGAGACACTGCCGATCTTCCTGCGCGATGGAAAACAGGGATATCTGGTAGGCGAGATCTGATGATAGAAAAAGAATAGAAAACGAAAAAGCATTCCTGCCGGGATAAAACGAAGCAGGAATGCTTTTTGCGCGAATCAGGAATGGAATATGGTCAGATCCTTACGGAAGCGGATGGCCTGCCGCCAGATACAGCTCATACCATTCTTCCCGCGTCAGCGTAATATCACACGCTGCAATAATCTCTTTCAGACGTTTTTCACTTGCCGTACCGGTGACGAGCTGCATATTCGCCGGATGGCGCAGAATCCACGCCGCTGCAATCGTGGTATCACTGACACCGTATTTTTCGGCCAGCACGCGGATTTTCTGATTCAGGTCCGGGTACTCGTCGCTTCCAAGGAAACATCCCTTCCATGCAGGCATCTGGAACGGCGACCACGCCTGAAGCGTAATATCGTGGAGCCGACAGTAGTCGAGCAGACTTCCGTCGTGGTCAACCGAGCCCGGCGTCTCCATATTGACTTCCATGCCGTTGGCAACAAGATTGGAAACCGGAATGCTGAACTGTACCTGATTGACAACGAGCGGCTGGCGGACATATTTCTGCAGGAGCGCGATCTGCATCGGCTTGTGGTTGGAAACGCCGAAATAGTGGACCTTTCCGCTCTCAAAGAGAACATCAAACGCCGTGGCAACTTCTTCCGGGTCCACGAGCGCGTCCGGGCGGTGGAGCAGCAGAAGATCGAGGTAATCCGTCTGCAGCCGTTTTAAAATACCGTCCACAGATTCCAGAATGTGCTCTTTTGACAGATCATAGCAGCCCTGGCGGATGCCGCATTTGGACTGGATCAGAACATCCTCGCGGTGCAGGGAAGGATCGGAGGCAAATGCATCACCGAAAACTGTTTCGCTCATGCCGCCGCCGTAAATATCAGCATGATCAAAGAAATATGCGCCCTGTTCCAGCGCGGAATGGATAAAATGATTCATCTCGTCTTTCGATTTTTCGGAAAGCCGCATGCATCCGACTGCAATCGAAGGAACTTTTCTAAGATGACTGCCTAAAACCGTTTCTTTCATGACAGAATTCTCCTTTGTGATAAAATAAAATCTTACTCTCACTATACCACTCAAGTACACTTGAGAGTCAATCTTTTTTGAGAAAAAGCGGTGAAAGCTTTCGCCAGAACCGCTGCGGATTCGACCGAAACACAGAAAAGCCGAACTTTGTTAACAAAATCGGAACAAAATCGACAACAAAGTTTACTTGCATTTTCGAAAAAATGATGTAAGATAGGGGTATTCGAAAAAAGATCCGAAAGGATCTGTAAATCTGTACTGACTCAGATAATGGAGGTTTACCCATGGATGCAAAAATCATAGCCGGAATCCTGGCAGCAGGAGGCGCAGCCTTAGCCGTCGGCGGCGTATATAGAATGAATAAGAAAACTGGTTACTTCAAAAAAGGAAATTCCGTCCGGTACGATGTTTCCCGGATTCCGTTTAAAAAGACGAGTCCGTTAAAAGGAAAGACGGTTGTCTTCCTGGGATCTTCCGTGACGAAAGGCTTTGCGGCCCACAATAATTCGTTTGCAGAATACATAGCAAAAAAAGACAGCTGTACCTGTATTAAGGAGGCAGTCAATGGAACGACACTGATCGATAACGGCGAGGATTCCTACATCGAGCGCATGCGCGACAATCTCGCCCAGGAGCGCCAGGTGGATCTGTTTATCTGCCAGCTTTCTACGAACGATGCAACGCGCAACAGCCCGCTCGGCGAAATTTCGGAATCCCGTGATCTGGACAGCTTCGATGTCAAAACCGTCTGCGGCGCAATCGAGTACATCATTGCGTATGCAAAAGAAACGTGGCACTGCCCGGTGATGTTCTACACCAACCCGCAGTACGATTCCGACTCATACGCAAAGATGGTGGAAGCACTTCTGAAAATCCAGGAGAAATGGCAGATCGGCGTGATTGATTTCTGGAATGACGAACGGATCAACAGCGTTTCGCCGGAAAAACGGAAACTGTATCTCCAGGATCCGATCCATCCGATGAAGGCCGGCTACGCTGAGTGGCTCGTCCCGGTGATGGAGCAGCGGATTGCCGAATATCTGGAAACGCAGATGTAATCAAAAAGAACAAAAAAATACTTTCGTGGTTTCTTGGGCTGGAAGATTCCGCGAAAGTATTTTTTTATTGCTCTGCCCTTAATGGAACCGGATGATCAGGCTGCTGTGCTGACGAAACTGTCTTTTCCGTACTTTCTGTTACTTTCCGTTTTTTACGGATCCGGAACTGTTTGAAAATGCCGCGGATGGCGTCATAGAGCTCCGGCTTTAATTCCTCAAGCGGGATCGGCTGCTGGTACAGAATGGCGTTGTAGCTTGTACCGCTTACGAGTTCCAGAATCATATAGAACATCAGCTCCGGTGAGCGGTACGTATATGCCGCCTGGGAGAGCAGCGATTCGTAAATCGTGTAGATGGCAGGTGTGTCGCTGAACGGGGAAAACGTAAGTGAATTTTTGAAGAACCCCCAGCTTAAGTGCTTGGAGATCAGCGTCACAAGGCTGTGGTTGGCAGCAAACTGGTCTAGGATATTGTCGGTGATGAAAAGAACCTGTTCTTCAAAATCCTGGATATCCGGATGACGCAGCAGATCCGTATAGGCAGCCTGGAATACCTGGCTTGCCTTGTGCGCAATCAGATGATTTCGAATATCGTACTTATCTTTGAAATAAAGATAGAAGGTGCCCTTTGCAACGCCGGCGTTGTTCACGATGTCCGAAATAGAGGTTTTATTAAAGCCGTTGTCGATAAAGAGCGAGAAAGCAGAGTCCAGAAGGGACTCACGCTTCATTTGTTTGTTATTATCAATTTTTCCCACAGAGAGTCTCCTTTCCTGAAAGATATCAAAAGCGTGTGTCATTATCTTGTCTATAATTATAGGTATCATACATGGAAACTGTCAAAGGGAAAATGACTAATTTTCTCATTTTTGTGACTATGCACGAAGAAAAAAATGACCGATCGTCAATTTTGTGCAGTATTTAATGTTGACTAAGAGTCATTTTTGCGTTATAACATTAGATGACTGAAAGGCATAGGAAAAACATCCTCGATCTGAGGGAAACAGTATCCCGCAGTATCTTACTCCGAGCGGGTTTTACTTCTCTTATGATCCTGGATTTCATCATAAAAAACCATTATAAAAACCACAGAAAGGAAGTTTATCACAATGAATAGAAACAGAAAACTGAGAAAACAGATGATGTCTGGTCTTGCTGTTGGTATGGCTGCTGTTATGGGAGCTGCTCCGGTTTATGCAGCGACAGGAGAGGACGCAGCGGTTTCCAAAGAAGAAACCGTATATGTAAATGCAAATGCAGACGGATCGGAAGATCAGATCACCGTATCCAACTGGCTGAAGAACGCAGGAACGGAAAAGAACCTGAAAGATGAGAGTGAACTGAAGGACATCAAAAACGTAAAGGGCGACGAGGAGTTCACCCAGAGCGGAAACAAGCTGACCTGGCAGACAGACGGCGAGGATATCTATTATCAGGGAACAACCACAAAAGAGCTTCCGGTTTCCGTGAAGTTCACCTATTATCTGGACGGCAAGGAAATCAAACCGGATGACCTGGCTGGAAAGAGCGGAAAACTGAAAATCAAAGTGGACTATACAAACAATACAAAGACAACGGTTGACATCAACGGCAAGAAAGAGACGATGTACACCCCGTTCGTCCTGATGACCGGAATGATTCTTCCGCAGGATACTTTCTCCAATGTCAAGATCGACAATGGTAAAGTCATTTCCGATGGAAGCAGAAACATTGTTGTCGGATTTGGTATGCCGGGACTGAAAGAAAGTCTGGGATTAAATTCCGATTCCCTGGAAGATCTGGTATCCGGTGACAGCGACTTCGAACTGCCGGAGAGCCTGGAGATCACCGCAGATGTGGAAAACTTCGCTCTGGATTCTACCTTCACCGTTGCACTTGACGATGTTCTCGACACCATCGATACCGACAACATCACCGGATACGATGACCTGAAGGATGCACTGAATGACCTTGAGGATGCTGCAATGGAACTGGTTGACGGTTCCAAGGCACTCTCCGATGGTGTGGATACTTTAAAAGACAGCTACAAAGAGCTGGATGACGGTATCGGAACGTTAAAAGACGGCGCTGACGAGCTGAACAGCGGAGCCGGCACCCTGGCAAGCGGAGCATCGACTCTGGCAGGCGGAGCATCGACTCTGGCAAACGGAACTTCTACTCTGAACAGCGGAGCTTCTACCTTAAACAGCGGAGCAGCTACCCTGTCAAACGGAGCATCCACCTTGAGCAGCGGAGCTTCTTCTCTGGCAAGCGGCGTAAACTCCTACACCGAGGGCGCTGATACCCTGAATAAAGCAATCCAGACGTATCTTGGAAAGAACGGTGCGCTGACTGGAAGCGTAACCGAGTATGTAAACGGTGTGAATAAAGTCGTTGCAGGCGTAAAACAGTACACCGACGGAACAACACAGCTGTCCGACGGCGTTGCTTCTTATGTAGCAGGCGAGAAACAGCTTGCAGCAGGCGCTGAGCAGCTTCAGCCTCTGGCAGACGGCCTGACCGAGGTAAACAGTGCAATCGCAACACTGAACGCAGCACTCGATGGAAAAGATGAGAATGATATTTTAGCAGGAGCAAAACAGCTCTCCGAAGGACTGACCAGTCTGAACGAGCAGCTGCAGAGCACCGATGTACAGAGCCTTCTGACGATGGTAGACGGTATGACCAGCACCGGTTCTACCCTGATCTCCGAGACCGAGGCACTCTCCGAGGTTCTGAACACCACAATCGCAGGATCTGTCAACAGCATGATGACAAACGGCAACGAGCTGATGAGCCAGATGGATACGCTGTCCAAAGGACTTGAGAGCTACTTAAGCGGTCTGGAGGCACAGATCACGAATCAGGCAACGCAGATGGGAACCCAGATGGCAGCACAGGTTCAGGCATGGGCAGACGGAGCAGCAGCACAGCTGAACCAGGAAGCAACAGCAGCAGCACAGAGCGCAGCTGATGCAGCAGCAAGCCAGGCATCCGCCGATGCAGCAAAACAGGCAAATGATCAGCTCTCTGCAGCAGCGGCTACACTGGATGCACAGATTTCCGCAGCAAAGAGCGCCGGAAATACAGAGCTTGCAGATTCCTTAAGCAAAGCAAGAAACCAGATCGGAAGTGTCAGCGTTTCCGCTTCCGCCGGAACCGTTTCGGTTACTCCGGTTACAGCTCCGCAGATTACCCTTCCGGAACTGAACTTCGAAATCGAGCGCCCGGATCTCTCCGGTCTTGCAGCAATGCAGCAGAAGATGAGCGATATCAAGAGCCAGTACAGCGATCTGCAGAAGACGGTTGCAGCGCTGATGCCGCAGCTTGAGACGATGCAGAAACAGATGAAGACCATTACAGACAATAAAGCTGTTGTTGAGCAGAATCTCGGCGCGATGCAGAAGCTGACCGCAGGTGTGGCACAGCTTGATGCAGGCGGAAGTGCTCTGTACAAGGGCATCGGTACTCTGTCCGCAGGTGTGAGCCAGCTGTACAGCAGCACAAATGAGAGCTTTGCAAAAGCAACAGCAGGCATTAATGCACTGAATGCAGGATTCACCCAGCTGAGTGCTTACAATGATACGCTGCTTTCCGGTGCAAGCCAGCTGAAAGCAAATGCACCGGCTCTGGTTGAAGGTGTTACGACTCTGCAGGGCGGCACGACACAGCTGACCGCAGGTCTTGGACAGTTGGGAAGCCAGTTAAGCGATGGATCTGCAAAACTTTCTGCAAACAGCGGAAGCTTAAGAAGCGGTGCTTCTCAGGTGGCAAGCGGAGCATCCCAGCTGGCAAGCGGAGCCTCCACACTGGCAAACGGAACTTCTTCCCTGGCAAGCGGAGCTTCTGAACTGAACAGCGGAGCTTCTACGCTGGCAAGCGGAGCATCTACTCTGGCGAGCGGAGCTTCTACACTGGCAAATGGAACTTCTACTCTGGCAAGCGGAGCTTCGGATCTGAAATCGGGAAGCAGCAAGGTTGTGGATGGTATTGACGAGCTGTCTGATGGTGCGAAGGAACTGGCTGACGGTACGAAGAAGTTTGAAGAAGAGGGTACCAGCAAGCTGAAGAGTACCTTTGAGGATGATCTGGGAGATGTACTGGATCGGATTCAGGCGCTGAATTCGGATAAATGCGCTTATACTTCTTACAGTGGTAAGGCAAATGGAATGGATGGAAGCGTGAAGTTTATTATTGAGACTGCGGCGATTGAGGCTGCGGAAGAGTAATGCGATTCTACGTGAGGCTGTGAGGCCGCCTGCGTCTGGGATGCTTTCCCGGGGTGCGGGGCGTGGGATGGGCGGGGAGATCCGCCGGAAAAAACAGATGCGGTTCGACAGGAACCGGCGCAATTCGACAGGAAATTCGATAATTTCCCGTCTCAGTGCGCCTTGCCCCCTGGTGTTGAGCACCAGGCGGCATCCTGCCGGACCGCATCTGTTTTTTCTGGATCTCCACCCCGCCCATCCCAATGCCCCGCCCCCCGGGAAAGCATCCCGGACGCCGCCGGCATCTACGTTACGAAAAGGCGCGGCTGCCATATGGACAGAATAGGACGGGAAGGTGGTAAGCAGCGCGCAGACGGAACAGGATGGGAGTGGGAGGTGGGGGAAGCAAAAAATAAGAACAGCCCGCGGGTGTGCGGGCTGCTCTTTCATAATGAGGGGGGAGATAGTTTTGAGTGGTTCATCAACTATCTGAGATATAGTATAGAGAAGAAATGTGAGCAAAGTATGTCTATTTTCTAAAAGAAACAGTAAATTTCTAAAGAATAAGTGAATCCACTCATTGTGTAAATCACTTCCGTCCCCCACAACGTATATGGGCCCCCAGGCGCAGCGGAGCGTCCGCCCCCGCGGTGCATTTGCAGGAGGGGTAAGGATGTTAGAGGGCGGAAATTTGCGTTGGAGCCGGGCGCAGCACTGTCTGACCGAAGGGAGTTTGCGGAGCCCGGTTCCGGTTTTAGCAAATTTTCGGCCTCTTACAGCCTCTTCCCCTCCGAAACAGCACCGTGGGGGCGGACGCTCCGCTGTGCCTGGGGGTCGTACCCCTCCGTCCTATTCAAAAGAAATTTTCCGGGCAGCGTAGCTTTTCCGGTACTGCCCCGGCGTCATCCCGGTGAGTTTACGAAAAGCAGTGGAAAAATTATGTGCATCCTGAAACCCGACGTTGTAAGCAATCTGAGAAACAGTGTGATTCGTATCCGTCAGCTCAGCCATTGCGCTGTCCATTTTGGATTTCAGGATGAATTGTTTTAACGTCATCCCGGTGCCCTCGTGGAAGAGGGAGGAGAGGTATTTGTCGTTGTAGCCGAAATAACGGGCGAGTTCGGTGACTTTGAGGGACTCGCTGCTGTGGTACTGGATGTAGCTGATAATGTCCTGCAGGATCTGCGTCCGCTGCGTTTCGGAAGTGTAGGTGCGGTAGAAGGGGCTCTGACAGTTGATTTCGCCGAGAACAGCGGCGGTCAGGCTGTTGTTGAGGAACGTGTTGTGGAAACGCAGGGAAGTGTCCTGGAGCTGCTTCATGAGGATGATGACGCGGTTCGGGGAGGAAAGCGTTCCCTGGCGCGGGATGCATAACGTTTCGGGGTAGTTGGATGGAAGCCGGGAGGGAGCGAGGTCCTCAAGGCGGTAGGAGGATGGCGGTGCAGCATGAAACTCATCCAGAATCGATCCGGCGGTCGGGTCAGAAGGAGCGATGATCGGTGCGGAGGGGATACCAGGGATAAAATGGAGCCAGTAGAAAGAGCAGCTTCCCTTTTTCGAGCCATGCTGATGGACGGTCGGCGGCAAAAGAAGATATTCGCCGGGGTGAACCTCGTAAGAGCGGCGTTCATCCGCGATAAAAAGCGTTCCTTCCGTCACAACCATCAGTTCAAAATTGACGAGATTCCGTGTCAGGTGCATCCACTCCGGGGACGGGGACTGGAATTTGCCGCAGAGGTCGTAGGTAAAACAGGCGGCATCTGGAAATAAAACAGAGATCATATGACTTTTTCAAACCTTTTCAAACATTCTTGTATTTTAAACAGCGGTCCGTTTTGCTAAAATAAAACTATAGAAAAACAGGAAAACAGCCGTCAAAAGAAGTGTAACGCTTCCCATCCCTGAAAGCAAGGAAAATATCTTTTTCAAACCAGGAGGCGGCGGAAGACAACGAAAAAGGAGACAGAAAAAATGGATCAGAAAAACTTCAGCAAACCATTATCCCTGGCAAAAGTCCAGGTTACTGATGCATTCTGGAAAAAAGAGATGGAGCTTGTCCGCACCGAAGTAATTCCGTATCAGTGGAATGCCTTAAATGACAATGTTCCGGGAGCAGCACCGAGCTTCTGTATGCGGAACTACCGCCGCGCCGGTGAAGTTGAAAAAGAACGGAAAGCAAAAGGAGACAAATTTGTTCAGATCAAATATCCGCTGGATACTTTTGAGACACTGCCGAAGGATGGCAAAATGGACGGAAGATTTTATGGCTTCCTGTTCCAGGATACCGATTTTACCAAATGGGTGGAGGCAGTTGCGTACTCCCTGACACAGCATCCCGATCCGGAGCTGGAAAAAACGGCAGATGAAGCAATTGAAGCTGTCTGCGCAGCACAGAGAGAAGACGGATACCTCGATACCTACTATCTGATCAACGATCAGGATATGATTTTTACAAACCTTAAGGACAACCATGAGCTGTACTGCTTCGGTCATCTGACGGAAGGCGCCGTAGCCTATTATCAGGCGACCGGAAAAGACCGTCTCTTAAAAGCAGCAGAGCGTTTCGCGGACTTTATTGCCAGCAGACTCGGTCACGGCGAGGGCAAAAAAGCAGGTTATCCGGGTCACGAAATTGCAGAGATGGCTCTGATGCGTCTCTATGATCTGACCGGCGAGCAGAAGTATCTTGATCTTGCGAAATACTTCATCGACGAGCGCGGAACAAAACCGTACTACTACGACATTGAGCGCGGCCTGACCTGCCCGGAGGGCGAAGAGCGCTATGGTTACAACCAGGCAAACCGTCCGGTGCGTCAGCAGGATGAGGTGCAGGGTCATTCGGTACGTGCCGTTTATCTTTATTCCGGCATGGCCGATGTAGCGAGAGCAACGCAGGACGAAAGCCTGCTGAAAGCCTGCGAAACCCTCTGGAACAACATGGTCCATCAGAAAATGTATGTAACCGGCGGAATCGGTGCAACCCATATGGGAGAAGCGTTCTCCTTCAACTATGACCTGCCGAACGACACCGCCTACGCAGAAACCTGTGCATCCATCGGTCTTGTGTTCTTCGCGCGCCGCATGCTGGAAATCCAGGCAAAAGCAGAGTATGCAGATATCATGGAATTAGCCCTCTACAACGGCGTTCTGTCCGGCATGGCACTCGATGGAAAGAGCTTCTTCTACGTCAACCCGCTGGAAGTACTGCCGGAGGCATGCCACAAGGATGAGCGGAAATTCCATGTAAAACCGATCCGCCAGAAATGGTTCGGCTGCGCGTGCTGCCCTCCGAACCTGGCAAGAACAGTAAGTTCGATTGCATCCTATGCATACACCGAGAATGACACCACTCTGTTTGTCCACCTGTATATGGGCGGAACGCTGGAAGGCGAAAAAGTAAAAGCATCCATTACCTCCGAGTTCCCATGGGACGGCCACGTTTCCCTGACCTGCGAGAGCGATACAGCAGAACCGTACACCTTCGCATTCCACATCCCGGGCTGGTGCAGCGGATATGAGAAAGAGATCCCGGCAGGAGCAGAAGTGGAAGAAAAAGACGGTTATCTGTATGTGACAAAAGTATGGGCAGAAGGCGAGACCATCCGCCTGAACTTCCCGATGGAAATCCAGCTTCTGGCATCCAACCCGCTTGTGCGTGAGGACGCCGGCCGCGTCACGGTAAAACGCGGACCAGTCGTTTACTGCATGGAGGAAGTGGATAACGGAAAGAATCTGCATCTGACAAAAATCTGTGTCAACGGTGCAAAAACCGCAGAAGCAGTCGATGAGATGGGTGAGCACTTTGTGCGCGTATCCGCCGAGGGACGCCGCGTGAAAATGGGTGATGCAGAAAAACAGCCGCTGTATCACCTGTATCAGAAAGAGGAAGAAGAAACTACCGAGCTGAAGCTGATCCCGTATTATATGTGGAACAACCGCGGCGAGGGTGAAATGCAGGTATGGATCCGCGCCTGCGAATAAGGGAATAAAGAGACAATAAAAAAACTCCGGAAAAGTGATGCTCCTGATACAGGAACCACCGCTTTTCCGGAGTTTTGCTATAGATACGAATTATTTTCTGCTTTTCATGGAAAGACTGCCGAAAGCAGAATGGACAGCAGGCAGAATCACAAGAACGACAGCAAGGACGATCATTCGGTCCACAAAGTCGGTCAGAGCCTGTACAACGCAGACGGACAGCGTCAGATTCATACCGAGACTGTGAAGCAGCTGTACCAGTACGGTAGAGCCGGAGGAAGTAATGCCGCCGAAAACGACTGCCGTGATGGTGGAACTTACCACCGTGCCCGGAAGCGAAATCACAAGCGCTGCCGGAAACAGCTTCCAGCCCATAGTGCGGAGAGAAAGACTCTCACTGCGGGAGCCTGCCGCATGGGACGGGCGGAGTCTGCGGAACACAAGGCCGGCGACAAGACCGATGACAAGCTGTACCGGAATATAGTAAAATGCATAGACATCACTCGTCATACCGGAAATGAGTCCGGAGATCAGTCCCGGAACGAGGCCGGCAGCAGGTCCGAACAGGGCGGCAGCCAGAACTGTTCCGATGGAGTCGAGATAAACCGGAAGGCGAAGCAGCAGAGCGATGGTACCGCCGAGAATATTGATGACACCGCAGAGCGCCAGCGTCGTGAGCTTTAACGTACGATTTGTACTCATCTTACCTCGCCTCCCTTCTGAAACATCGTCTCATGCGGGAAGACCGGCGGCGCGGTGAGAATCTGGTCGAGAACAGGTGCGGATTCCTCCTGCGGCACGCCGAGGACACGCTCAAAGAACATCAGGAAGAAGCGGCGCACATCGACCTGCGTCAGAATGTGGCTGTTCGGTGCTTTCTGGTAAAAATTCATGGCATCCACAACCGTCTGTCCGATGCAGAGGCCTCCGGTTTCGACCTGCGTATACGCATCAAAACCGCTGCAGAGCGACGGATCCACAAGATAAGCGGCCGCGAGCGGATCGTTGATGACGCATCCGATGACCTTTTCCTGTTTCCAGTGGAAATCAAAGTAGAAGCGCGTCAGCTCCTCAATGCGGGTTCCGGCTTGCGGATTCACGCATTTCATATATTCCACAAGATTCGGCGTCAGGACAATTTTTCTGGTGACATCCAGCCCGATCATATGAAGTTTTTTACCTGCAAGCTGCGGCAGATCGGAGAAAGCGCGGAACACTTCGGCTGCGGCATCCGGGTCGCACCAGTAATTGTATTCGGCAACCGGGGAGCAGTTTCCGTGGCTCTTATAGCTTCCGCCCATGGAGACGAGAGATGTCAGGTTTGTCAGGCATTCCGGTGCGCGGGAGATGACTTTTGCAAGGTTCGTCATCGGCCCGAGGGCAAGAATGGTAACATCAGGGGTTGTTTTTAAGGTTTCGATCAGGAAAGAAACAGCGTCCTTGTTTGGCGTAAGGCCTTCGGCATCCGGCCAGCCCGATTCGCCGAGGCCGTCCATGCCGTGCGTGTCCATCGCGTCCACGTAGTCGCGGACCAGAGGCGTCTCCTCGCCGACATAAACCGGAACATCTGGTTTTCCAATCATAGAAAGAATTTTCAGGGCATTTTTAGCGCCCATAGAAGCGGGTACATTTCCGCTGACTGTGGTGATGCCGACAAGATCCAGCTCTTTCGAAGCCGCGGCAAGCATCAGGGCGAGAGAATCGTCGATGCCCGGATCACAGTCGATGATCAGTTTTCTTGCATTCATTTTCCAATCTCCTTTGATGAAAATTTTGAGATACTTGGTTTTTTATACTGGGAAGTTCACGAACCAGTCCGGACACCCGCAAAAAGACGGGTAAATCCGATTGCATAAATGCACGGGAAAGAGTATAGCACAGATTAAAAAAAGAATCCAGTAAAACAAACCTTGTCTGTTTTGAAAAAATCGGTTATGGTATAGAAAAGCATACAGCAAATGAGAACATGGGAGAAAAGAAAATGGCAGATGGATTTTTAGCACCAACTGGGAAATTCTATCCCAAAACAGAAAATTTTCATGCGCAGACCGCGCGGGCGGTTTTAGGTCCGGACGGCCAGACGGACGAGCCGATCCAGGAGCTTCTGCGCCGCGGTTATATTTTATTTGTAGGCTTCCACAAACCAGGCGAACCGGAAAATCTCCATGCCGATATGGATTACGTCCTCGGCGGACCGGGGCACCCGGCGACCGAAGGGCAGAAGGCCTGGATTGCAGAACATACGGAAGAGCTGTCGAGAAAGCAGCAGTTTGACATCAACAACGACGAGACAACCTTTGAGAACTTTTACATCAGCAATGCCCGCATGTTTCCCTGGTGCAAAGGGTGTGCCGAAGAGAAAGCGCGTGATCTCTGGGGCAATGCACAGAGCGAGGAGAAGCCGAAGCGGTGTGATGCGTGTCCGGCCTTCCGGAACCGTCCGCTTTAACGAAAAAACAGAAAATGTCAGAAAATAATCTGGTGAGATTATAATAGGAAGAAAAAATACTTTTGCACAGTAATGCAGCAACGGGGGAAATCCGCAGAAGCCGCGTAAATACGCGATTTTTTGCGAATTTCCCCCTTGACTTTTGAAAGGACAGACGATATAATAAACGAGCGTGCGTAAAAGACTGTTTTTTGTGCGCGCAAAAGCTGCAAAGCAATTATGTTGAACTAAAGCAGCCGTATGAAACCCCGTGGGACACACGGAGAAATCTATCAGGAGGTGAAATGGAATGCCAACATTCAACCAGTTAGTAAGAAAAGGCCGTGAGACTTCCGTAAAGAAATCTACCGCGCCGGCACTGCAGAAAAGCTACAATTCTCTGAGAAAGAAATCCACAGATATGTCTTCTCCTCAGAAGAGAGGTGTGTGCACAGCCGTTAAGACTGCTACACCGAAAAAACCTAACTCAGCTCTTCGTAAAATCGCCAGAGTTCGTCTTTCCAACGGAATCGAAGTAACAAGTTACATCCCAGGAGAAGGCCACAACCTTCAGGAGCACAGCGTTGTTCTGATCCGTGGAGGAAGAGTTAAGGACCTGCCAGGTACCAGATACCACATCATCCGTGGTACACTTGATACTGCAGGTGTTGCTAACAGAAAACAGGCCCGTTCTAAATACGGTGCTAAGAGACCGAAAAAGAAATAATTAAGTAAAACGAATTCGAGATATATCTAGTATCACAAAAAAGCGAAATGTTGTGCGTTATTCCATAAATCCCCACGGCTGCGGATTTATAGAGAAGTTACACGCGCGGACATACTGCAAATAAGTGTGAGTACCGATGATTTAATCGAATGATGGTTAAGGAGGGAAGTAACGTGCCACGTAAAGGACATACTCAGAAAAGAGATGTTTTAGCAGATCCGTTATACAATAACAAAGTGGTAACCAAGCTGATCAACAACATCATGCTGGATGGTAAGAGAGGCGTTGCACAGAAAATCGTATACGGCGCATTTGCTAAAGTAGAAGAAAAAGCTGGAAAACCAGCAATCGAAGTATTTGAAGAAGCAATGAACAATATCATGCCGGTTCTTGAAGTAAAAGCAAGACGTATCGGTGGTGCTACTTATCAGGTACCGATCGAGGTAAGACCGGACAGACGTCAGGCTCTTGGCCTTCGTTGGCTGACCGCTTATTCTCGTAAGAGAGGCGAGCGTACCATGGAAGACAGACTGGCAAACGAGATTCTGGATGCATCTAACAACACAGGTGCTTCCGTGAAGAAGAAAGAAGAAGTTCATAAGATGGCAGAGGCTAACAAGGCATTTGCTCACTACAGATTCTAAGAGGAGGAAAATCCGTTGGCTGGAAGAGAATATCCATTAGAGAGAACCAGAAACATTG